>JAFUBF010000250.1 GCA_017460325.1 Clostridia bacterium
CATCGGATTCCGGGAGGCCGATCTTTCCGGTGTCAGGGAGAGCGTTGAGATGCTTAAAGGCGGTCATACAGCCTTTGAGTTTCGGACAACGGTTGTGGATGAACTGCATGAGGCGGAGGATTTTGAGGAAATCGGCAGATGGATTGAGGGCGCGGAGAAATATTTTCTCCAGGCTTTTTCTGACCGTGAGTCCGTTCCGTTTGCAGGATTTCATGCCCCGTCCCAGGAGAAAATGCAGGAGTATGCCCGGATTTCGTCCCGGTATGTTCCGCATGTATCCCTTCGCGGGGTCTAGAAATGGCGCCCTGATCCGGCTCTTTTCCCGGCAGGATACAGACCTGTCGGAAAGCCCCGACCACAATATATAGTTGATTTATGAACGAAATGTTAAATTTCAGACTATATATTGACATGCCCTGATGCGTATGATACCTTTATAGGCGTTTCGCCCAGGAAGGTTTTCTTAAGCGAAAACGAAGTTGGGATTAAGGGGGAACTCTTCATATGTATCAGGTAGTGAAACGTGACGGAAAGTCGGTTGATTTTGCCATTGGCAAGATTACCGCAGCCATCACCAAGGCTTTTGTGGCCAGTGGCCGTCAGTATCACCCAAGTGTGATCGAACTGCTTGCACTTCATGTAACGAGTGATTTTGAACAGAGTATAAAGGATGACAGGATTTCGGTTGAGGATATTCAGGACAGCGTCGAAAAGGTACTCTCCGAATCCGGTTATGCCGATGTTGCCAAGGCATATATTCTCTATCGCAAACAGCGGGAAAAGATCCGCAACATCAATTCCGCACTGGTCAATTACAAGGATCTGGTGGACGGGTATCTGAAAATCAACAGCTGGCGCGTAAAGGAAAACTCCACCGTAACCTATTCGGTTGGCGGACTGATTCTCTCCAACTCCGGAGCCATTACGGCCAATTACTGGCTGAGCGAGGTCTATGACGAGGAAGTGGCGGAGGCACACCGGAGCGCGGCAATTCATCTGCACGACCTTTCCATGCTGACCGGATACTGTGCCGGCTGGTCACTGAAGCAGCTGATTCAGGAGGGACTGGGCGGTGTTCCGGGAAAAATTACCTCCTCGCCTGCAAGCCACCTTTCCACACTGTGCAACCAGATGGTGAATTTCCTTGGCATCATGCAGAATGAATGGGCCGGCGCTCAGGCTTTCTCGTCCTTTGATACCTACCTGGCTCCGTTTGTCAGGATCGACAATCTCTCGCAGATGGAAGTCAAGCAGTTCATCCAGTCCTTCTTCTACGGGGTGAATACCCCCAGCCGCTGGGGAACGCAGGCACCGTTTTCTAATGTAACCCTTGACTGGGTTGTCCCGGAGGACCTGAAAAACCTGCCGGCCATTGTGGGCGGACGTGAGATGGATTTCACGTACGGGGACTGCCAGAAAGAAATGGATATGGTCAACAAGGCGTTTATCGACGTGATGATCGAGGGAGACGCCAACGGACGCGGTTTCCAGTATCCGATCCCCACCTATTCCATTACGAAGAATTTTGACTGGTCGGAGACCGAAAACAACAAACTGCTCTTTGAGATGACCGCCAAGTACGGGACTCCGTATTTTTCCAATTACATCAATTCGGACATGGAA
>JAFUBF010000251.1 GCA_017460325.1 Clostridia bacterium
ACGGGTGATTATTGCCTTTTTGTCGTTATATTGCTTTGTGAAGATTATCTAACGGACAAATTGGATTAAAACAGTTGGATGGTGTATGACGAATTTCTTGAACGATGTCATTATGAATCCGCCCTGCGGGAAAACGAAGTTCTACAAATCCCGGGTTATCGGCTTTTCACAGCTCAAACCGGTTAATACTTTAGATCAATGTACTTCATCCGGATCCAGCCTTCGCCGTCGGGGTAACTGATCTTTCTCCACTCACCGCTTTCCTCCAGTACGGTCAACGGATCGCCCTTGTTGATCAGACCGACATATCCGGCATTCAGATTTGCTTCTTTGCGAACATGTACCTGATTGGCGTTGCAGAAACCATACCTCATATTTCCGCTACCCTGTGACATTGTGGGAGCCTGCGTCCATGTCTGTGTCTGTGTCTGTGTCTGGGGGGAGTTGATATACATCGACCGGATCCAGCCCACTCCTTTGCTGTAACTGATCTTTCTCCACTCACCACGTTCTTCCAGTACGGTCAGTGGATCGCCCTCGTTGATCAGACCGATAAATCCGGCATTCAGATTCGCTTCCTTGCGAACATGCACCTGATTGGCATTGCAGGTTCCCTG
Organism: Clostridia bacterium; assembly: GCA_017460325.1. GTDB lineage: Bacteria > Bacillota > Clostridia > Christensenellales > Aristaeellaceae > Ventricola. The sequence goes on from JAFUBF010000251.1 coordinate 618, forward strand.
CATTGGGTATCCGTTTCCTTCTGTCATTGAAGGTATTTGCGTTTGCGATTGAGTTTGTGACTGAGACTGATTCTGAACTTGCGGTGTCCATTCGGAAGCATCGAAAAAGCCAATGTCTGGACGCTGGTCCAGTGATTTCGCCCTGATGTCGGATGCACAGTAAAATGAAGAGAGCAGTTCAGTGAGAATCAGATAGGCATTCTCCGGCGAATCGGCCTGCAGAGGAAGCATTACATCAAAATCGGTATACGTATAATCCGTGACCTGGACGGTTCCAAAAACGCTTAAATCCGTTTCAGATGGAATGATTGAATAGACCATTTTCATCCCGTGAATGGTTGAGAACGCCTGTTCATCCGTATTTCCGGACAGAGCCTGATACACAGTGTCTACCATAAATTTCTGACAGGACTGTTCAATCCTGCCGTTCTCCGCCGGATAGAGACACAGGTAACATCCAACCTGATTCACAGACGTTGACAGACCATAGGGGATCCAGTAGGCTTTCCTTTTTTCCTGACCGAAGAGTTTGACGTTCAGATCAAGGATTCCACCCGTCTGGCAGACAATGCAGGGGGTCTTGTACAGAGAGGACATTAACGATGTTGGGATTGCCAGACCCGTATCGGGTATCTCCACGTAATTCTCCGTTTTGTCAGGGAATGCATTCCCGACAATGATCTGAAAATCAAACGGGGGGTCAAGTGTCAGGTTAACGCCTGAAAACAGAGTTACTTCGGCCTCATAGGTAGTTTCCTCCTGAGAAGTAAAATACTGAAGTGGCGGATTTTCATTTCCGAATTCCAATGTGAAGCGTTCTCCGTCAGCATTCATAAATGCGTGTTCCAGATTAGAGCCTTTTCCGGACTTAACGGAAAACTGGGCTTCCTCACCGGAAGCGGAAACGATTCCAAGCGAATGAAGGCATACCCTCTCACCCAGTCCGACATGGACGGTGAATGTATTCAAAGTGGGATCGGCGGTCCTTGGCCTTTCGCTGACGGTTAAAGGCATCCGGTGTACAGCGGTGCCGGAGGAAGAGGTCGCAGACACCTCAAATACAGCGCTTCCGATTCCGTCATACGTCCCGAATTCCAGACGATGATTACTGCCGTTTTTTACCAGATTCCGCAGGTTTCCATCACCTGAAATCCACCTGACGTTCGAACTGATGATTTTGCTTCCGTCGTTCATTTCCAGGCTGATTCCGTACGGTATAGCGGAATACTCTTCTGTGGGCTTGTAGATGGGCCCATCTTCAAAATGCTTCATAAGCCAAAGTGAAACGTCAGAAAAAGAGACATCGCCCATGCCCTCTGCACAGCTAAAGAAAGTCAGCAACAGCACCAGCAGAATAACGCTTAGAAAACGGTGTGTCATTACAGGAACGCTCCTTTCTTGTGGTGAATAAGGTGCTCCGTATCAACGGATGCTGCCATGTTTGTTATGTTGGTTGTATCATACTGAGCCCACTGAATCAAAGAATTCGTTGTGTTTTTTTCACACAATGAGAATCAATGTGGGGCGGTATCTGAGGAGACATGATTTGACAAACCGGTGCAGAGCGCCGAGTCCTCTCGTGGAATGTTGCTATGGCTTTCGGCACCGTATGAAGGACAGGAGACGCAATTTGACAAACCGGTGCAGAGCACCGGGCCCTCTCGTGGAATGTTGCTATGGCTTTCGGCACCGTATGAAGGACAGGAGACGCAATTTGACAAACCGGTGCAGAGCACCGGGCCCTTCTGCACACAAACATATAGGTATCCTCATAACACGGTTACATCGCCTGTGGTGTTTCCCTGAATTCCATCTCTGTGGGTTGCCTTTCTGCCCCCCCGAGACTGTCCAGAAACTAATTTTCATGCAAGTCCAGCCTCCAAAAATTGCAAATTTCCCTCGGACGCCTTCTTTGAGATCCAGCCATTTTTCACCACTTTTTCCTTCCCAACTCCCCTTCATGCCCCCCGTTCTGCACGCCGCTCACTTCGTATGCAATCCCATGGCGGAGGAGGGGGGAAGGAGAGGAAAGGAGGGGGACGAGGGGGGTAGGCATTTGAAAATCTTTGTCCAGAAACTATTTGCCAAAACCCTTCCCCCCTTTTTGGTGCTTTTGAAGCCCGTAGAGTGGCTTACCACCGCGCTTCTTCATGAATCACCCTGAATTTACTGGACTTCTCATACAGAAACCATGGCTGTGAACGCTCACATCATTTAGCCTCATTTGCGCGAATTTTTAGGCATTTTTCACATATCATTGCATCGGTTTTTGTATCAGGGGGGTGGCTTTCCGAAAAAACGTGTCCATAAACCCCCATACTTTTAGTGTGTCTAAATGCTCTCTTGCTTGGTATAGACATAGTCATCTGGTTTGGGCTCACCACGCAAAACCTTCTTCCGTATATCACCAGGAAACAGATTACCCGCTCTTTTCATGTTATAGCCAATGCCGCTTATCTGTACGTCTGCATCGGCTCCTTCAATTCCACGTGTATAGACCTTGTCTCTATCCATATACTCCTTGATTGTCCCGAACGGATGCCCTGAAAGGCTGAATCTCTCGGATGTCATTTGCTCGCTCGGAGTCAATCTCATCTCAACGACCGCCTTCGTTCCAACAAACTTTCTTCTGACTATCTGCCTGTACTCATTGGTTTTCCCCTTATCAGAGCGCCTCCCTAATTCTGACAAGTTCAGAAGCTGGGATATACTTTTTCCTGTCCATTTTTCAGTGTCCTCCTCATCTACCTGTATTAATTGAAATTAATTTAATTTCATACAGTTCGATTCATAGCACACCAGAAGTTCGCGTTTATTATGTGCCTGGATTACAATCCGATGTCTATGATCGCCACCGCCACCCAGACCATGGCAGCCGGAAGCGACTTTGCACCGCCCTCCGATTAGCGATTTGCAAGTTCGAACTCTAAATCTTGCATTTTTCTAATTACGCCTCCCGTTTCTGGACAGTCTCCCCCGGTTTCGTTCCACTCGTTGCGTTTGTCGTCCTCCTAAAAAAGACAGATCGTTCTCAATTATGTATGGAAAATCGTTTGAAAATGAAGTATAATCATCTCATTGGAAAGGGGATGATCTGATTTGCCAGAGAAAGATTTTCGCGAAAAACGGCTGAAAGCGATTAATGAGGTTTTTGCGGACATCCTCAATGTTCTGTTGTTTAACGGAGAACGACGTGTGCGGGCAGAAGATCTTCGAAACGAATTTGTCAGGACCGGGTACAATTTCGAGGAGAAATTTGAGGAACAGGAGCGGGATGTTAAGAAAATCTGGATGTCT
>JAFUBF010000252.1 GCA_017460325.1 Clostridia bacterium
AAGTGCAGAGAATGTTTTCCAGAATGATTAAGAACTGGTTCGCCAAGGCCGGTGGACTGTCCGAATTCGTGCGGGCCATGCTTGAGGGGGATGCTCGGGGCATGAGCCTGTATCTGAATGAAATCATGCTGAATTCCATGAGTTCCTTTGATGGCGGGAATTTATCCATCAAGCTGCCGGAGAATTTCTATCACGGCCTGGTGCTGGGACTTTTGGTGGAAAACAGCCAGGATTACCGGGTAACGTCCAACCGGGAAAGCGGATATGGGCGATATGATGTGGTGATGGAGCCGAAAGAAGTCGGAAAACCGGCTGCCATCCTGGAATTCAAGGTATTCGATCCACTGGACAACGAAAAAGGGCTAAAGGATACGGCTGAAAATGCTCTGAAACAGATTGAAGAGAGGCACTATGAGGTGGATTTGCTGGCAAAAGTTCCGGCGGAGAACATCCTAAAATACGGCTTTGCTTTCCGGGGAAAGAAATGCCTGATCCGAAAGCAGTGAGTATATAACCGCAAAGAGACAAGGAAAGCAGCCCTGATCAACTGGGGCTGCCTTCTGTATTGAAAGAGGTATATTGCCTGCAACATCTACCCAATACGAACATCCGGTGATCCGGCTTTGCTTTCCGGGAAAAGGAATGCCGGATCCGAAAGTGACCACACACAGCAAGGCAGCCTCCAATTGACCGGGGCTGCCTTGCTGTGTGTGGCCGTTCTGACGTACAAGGTAGATAATACAGATTAACTGGGCGGTACAGCACCACCCCAATGGAGAGCATGGGATGGGGATCGGAGAGCAACTTCTGTCTTATTCTTCCCAGTCTACTTCATCCGCAATCTGCTCGTCATCCCAGTCAGGATGCTCTGCAATCATCTTCACAATGCTGTCACACTCAGGCAGGGAAATGTTAAACATATCTGCCATGTCTTCGTTGCTTAATTTATTCATTTTTCGTCTAACCAGACGCACGACTCGTTGACCACCGCCCATCCTTCTCTCATGGGCGTAGGCTTCCATCAGCAACATGTATTGCATCCTCACTTTCTCGACAGATTTGACGCTCGCCACCTCAGCGTCCAGAGCTTTTGTGTACGCAGTGGATGCGACACCTGAATCCATTGCCTTCAAATCCTCTCCAATGTCCCCGACAGTACCTCCCATTCAGGCAGATGACGGAACGCAGGAAATGCACGTCGCAGCGCGTTCCCTTACCCGCTGTAATCCCGTTTTTTTATGATCAGAAACCAGATTGCCGGGATGCAGGCAATCATCTCTCCAGTGGGCAGCGCCATCCACAGTCCGTTCAGGCCAAAAAGCAGTGGAAGAACGAGGATGCAAACCATCTGGAGAACAAAGGTTCTGCCAAAGGTCAGAATTCCGGAAACGAGGCCATTATTGAGGCCTGTAAAAAATGCAGAGACAAACTCGTTGAAACCCATAAAAAGAAACGCCAGTGAATGAAGCCGCATGGCATGGATGGACAGTTTGAATACGGTTACATCATACCCCACGTACAGGCCGGCAACAAACGGTGCAAGAAGCCAGCACAAAAGACAGATCAGGACACCTGCAGTCAGGTTAAGGAGTATTCCCTTTCTCAGCAGACTTTTCAGTTCAGCGAAGTTTTTGGCGCCATAGTGATAACCGACAATGGACGTTGTTTCCATGGCCAGGCCGTAGAAAACAGCAGCAAAGATCCCTTCGACAAAGAAAACAATCTCAAAGGCCGCAACGCCATCTACCCCGATCATTCTGAGAAGCTGGAAATTATACAGAATCACGATCACGGATAAAGACATGTTGGCCATCATTTCAGATGCCCCGTTACTGCAGGCGGACATAACGGCTTTCCAGTCCATCTTTGCCCTGGTAAAGCGAAGAAGGCTTGAATTTTTCCTGCTGAAATAGATCAGCGGAATCAATCCGTTCAGACTCGCACCGATTCCGGTGGCGACCGCCGCACCCATCATTCCCCAGCGAAAAACAACCACAAAGAGATAGTCAAATAGCAGGTTGCTGACAAGAGTTAGGATCGAAATGGAAAAACCCAGCTTTGGCTTTTCAGCCGTGATCAGCAGACTTTGAAAGGCATACCCCACCGTCATGGCAGGCAGAAACAAAAACAGTATCCGACCATAGGGAATCCCGTATTTCATGATCTCCGGCGTGGCTCCAAGAAAGCCGGATACAAGCGGCAAAGCCACAATTCCTGCTGCCATCAGAACCGTACTGACAACCATACACGTACGAATGATTACCGTAAATATGGCATTGGCTGTATCCTGCCTGCCCCTGCCAAGTTCCGCGGCGATCAGTGCACTTCCGCCGGCGCCAAACATATATCCGACCAGAGACAGAATCATCTGGAAGGGATAGATGATATTGACGGCGGAAAAGGCCGTCTTTCCGATATAGTTGGAGATAAAATACCCATCGATTACATCATACGTCATCGTGATCAGAATCATCCCAATCGCAGGCATGGCAAAGAGGATCAGCCGCCTGTATGTAAAATGGTCTGATATCCTGATTTTATCCATAACACGCCTCATTTATAACCCTGAACCAACAGGACAACACATCGTTTCAGCGTATTCCGCTTTGAACCGGATCCGCTTCTCATCTGAAAACAGCGGACTGCCCCGGTCGACTCCACTGATGTTGGCTTTCTTTTCCGGAGCTTCGGTTCGAGCCACGCACGGATTCTCCATCACCGGCCGGAACGGAACCCATTCCTCCGCGCATATGCCGGGTGATGGGATCCATAATGAGAAGAGAGTCTGCATTGCCGGATCATAACAGTTCCTTTATCATCACCGTTTCCCCCTCTTTCAGGGATATGATCCTGTCTGCTATGGCAGACATCAGGTCTGAAAATCTCCCGATACTGGATTTCTCATATAAAGCGGAGGCATAGTCCAGCACCAGCTGTAATCCATCTTCTCCGTCGAGGATCTCAATATTGAAGATTGACTCTGCGGCAGCTTTGTTCTGAATCAGGTCCACCCTGTCCATGGTGTTTCCGCCGATTTTGACTGAATCATGGATGCTGTGCTGATACAGTACACAGGCACATCCCTCATCTTCCACAGAAAATGCCTGCTCTTCATAGGGATAGCAACTGTGCTCAATCCCTCCCCGCACTTGTTCATGCACCTGCGAAAAAAGCCGCCCCACCTCCTCTTCGGGATTGATGTGTGCGGCAACCGGCAGCTCCCTGTAAAAAAGGCCTGTCGTTGTCAGCATTTTTTCATCCGAACGCCCGTTATAGATCCAGCTGATCTCTATATCATTCGTCTTATTGTAAGATGCAATGGCAAGGATGGCGGCGGTGATAAAGAACTCGTTCCTGCTTATTCCGTACCTCGCCAATCCACGTCGAAGCTTTCCTGAATCCATTTTGAGTGGCAATTCATACCGGCCGGGTTCCAGACCGGGGTTGTCCTTATCCATTTTCGGATAAGCGGACCACGTGCCCTCATCATAAAGCTTTTCAAAATACTCCCGGCTTTCTCTGTAGAATTCACTGTTCCGCTCTTTTTCACGTTCCTCCAGCACCAGGTAATAGTAATCCTGACCGGGCATCCCACCTGCATAAACGGCATCGATATCCTTCATGAGAATCTGATAGGAAGTGCCATCAAACATCATGTGATGGATGTCGAAGAACATATACACCTCATGTTCCGTTTCAAAAATGCGAAATCTGTGTAGCGGTTCCCCCACGATCTTATAGGGCCGGACCAGCGTATCCTTCAGGACCGACAGCTCTTCTTCCGATATTTTTTCGACACAGACCTCCCGGAATTTTTCCGGCGTATACCTCTGCATGACCTCTCCATCCTCCGTGACAAACAGCGTTGTCATGAGAGACGGATGTGCCCTGATGGCCGTGTTAACCGCATAAGCCAGACGACCCGGATCTGTTTTGTCCTTCCCGGTCCTGACCATCATAAACAGATTAAACAGCGTCGTTTTAGGTGCATAAAGCTGTTCATCGAACATGTACAGCTGTTCCGGAGAAAGCGGATATGCCCGTTTCATGGCTGCCTGATTCCTTTCCCCGGCAGATGTCTGTTCTTCCCCCGAATGCTTCGCCATATAGAGCCCGGCTATTGTTTCCGGAGTTCTTCCCCTGAAAATCTCCCCGACATTGAGCCCGGGCAGCCCGCATTCAAGAACCAGCTGAATGGAGCGCATGGAATCTCCGCCCAGTTCATAAAAATCGTCGTCCGTTCCCACCTGCTCAATTCCAAGTACCTTTTCAAAGCCCGCGCACAAAACCTTCTCCGCGTCGTTCTTTGGTGCCCTGAAAGCCCGGCGATATTTTTCCTTTTCAGGTTCAGGAAGCGCTCTGCGGTTCAGCTTGCCATTTGGAAGCAGCGGAATCTCATCGATGTGAATAAAATACGTCGGTATCATGTAGTACGGCAGGTATTCCATCAGTTTTTGCCGTAATTCTCTCGGATCAATCGAAATATCGTCTTTGTAATAGGCGCAGATTCGTCCGCCTTCTCTGTCATCCACGTATGCTTTTACAGCCACCCAGTCGATGCCCAGAATCTTTTTCATCACGTTTTCGATCTCGCCCGGTTCGACGCGGTTTCCATGGATCTTCACCATATCGTTCTTCCGGCCAAGAATGATCAGATTTCCATCCTGATCCCGTTTTGCCAGATCCCCTGTATGATAAAATCCGTTCACAAATGTGGCCGCCGTTTCTTCAGGCCGGTTGATATACCCGCGTACAAATGGATTCGGGACGATGATTTCACCCGTCTCCTCCTCCTTCACATCCCTGCCCTCTTCATCAATGAGTCTCAGATCCAGTGGAAACTGTGGTTTTCCCACAGGCGTAATCTCGTACGGTTTATCCAGATGGAACCCGCAGATCAGAAACAGGCTTTCACTGCAGGCATACACATTCCACATATCGATTCCGGGAAAATACAGATTGTGAACCGGCTCCGATCCGATGAGCAATGTGCGGATTCGACCTGAAACGATGTCCTGAAGGGCCCTGGCATAGGAGGGGGACAGGAACATATAGTTGACCGGATATTCACAGAGCAGCTTCGCAAGTGCGCCGGGATTCTTTGCAACCGCATAGGACACGATAACCATCCGTGCATGATCCGCAACCATGGCCGCAATCATCTCTATAACGCCAGCCACAAATGACTGCGGAGAAATGAATGCCTTGAAGATCCCGCGACCCAGCATCACATCTCCCTCGATCCGGTACGACCGGATCGCCCTTTCGATGTTTCCATACTCATGAAGGACTCCCTTGGGATTTCCGGTTGTCCCTGATGTATAAACTGCAAAGGCGGCATCATGCGGGTCCGTCTCCTCCCATCCGGGCTTTGAGGTCATGTGCAGGATGTCCTGCATGACCTCAGCATCGATTTCAAGCTTACAGCCGCAATCTCTTCGGATAAATTCGACTCTCTCCGGCGCATAGTTTTCCTCCACGATCACAAATGCAGCGCCTGCTTTCCATACGCCTGCCATGCCGATACAGGTGGGGATTCCTCTTGGAAGGTTCAGCAGCACAAAATCTTCTCTTCCTATGCCGTGTGTTTTCAGCCAGGCATATACACGTCCGGTCATATCATCAAAACGGGCATAGGACAAACCAGTCCTGTTCATCTCATCGTACAGGAATGGTGCATCCGGAGCCGTCTCCACATTTTTCATGAATTGCCTGAGAAAATAGTCCATATATTCTTCCCTTCTCGTTTTCAGACGGGTAACCTTCCAAATGACAGTTCCGAAACGGAACGATACCCGCAGGAATCCCGTTTTTTCGTTCAGGAAATGATGAACAGGTACCTGCATTGTCCTGTTATTCTGCAATGATGAGGAAAACCGGTTGGAGGCGATCTGTGACCATTATCCGCAAAGCAGCGGCTGCTCTCTCAGAGCAATAACCGCATTCCGGAAGGACCATCAGACACCAAAAACAGAGGCCGGGAAACCGGCCCTTTGTTTTTTCCCTGTGCCAGGAGTCCCTCCAAAAAATGCAGGCATTCCCCAGCCCGCCGGCCTCGGGACATCCGCATCCCACATCCATGGTTCAGCCGCCTGTCTGCTCCTCCTCAGCTGAAGTCTGGCCATTGGCACCGCCGCTTTTCCGATTCGGGCGCACTTTCCGAAAAGCGGGCATACCTCAGGGCTCTGTGAGCACGCTTACCAGCCTGTCGATCTGATCCTGCGTCATCTGACAGCGCGTCAGGTAATCTCTGGCCGAAAGGCGCAGATCAATGCCCGGCAGTTCCTCCATTGTACATCCGGCGATTGCCGCAAGCTGCTCACGCGAGGTGGGGGCTTCGTATGCCTGACGGCATACTTTATAATTGCTATGCTTGTCGGTTTCCCGACAAGCAGACAGCCGACCCCCGGCGTTCCAAACCGGTTGTGGTGGGTAATTGACCGAGTCCCGTAACCGTTGCATCCATGGTCTCAAATGTCTCTGCGACGGCAAATGACGCGAAAATCAGGCAGAGAGCCAGCGTCAGAATGATCGCGATTCCATGTCCGGTCAGGGTGCAGCCGGTTTCCCGGTTATTTGTTCTCAGATGGTTTCGATTCATGTTCATATTCAAAATCAACTCCTCCTCTGTTGTTGTGATATGAAAGGTTTCTTCAGAAAGTGCAGCATTGGGACGGTCTGTGCGTTTCGGATCATCGTCCGCCCGTCACAAACGCATGGAACTTCGGCAGATGCTGCTTTAAAATCCGGGTGAGCCCGTTGAGCAGCAGGACAAGGACGACAGGCAGACCAAAGTACAGCAGCAAATGGAGGCTGTCCGGTCCTCCGTTACTCAGAATCCTCTGGTAAATCATGTGCTGGAGCGGTTCATGCAGCGCAAAGAGGAGAAAGGAAGACGAAGGAATCTTCCTTTCGTCCTGTTCCTGCCCGTAAAAGAAGTCAACCAGGATGAAGACTGAACATACGCCCAGAATCGTACTCAGGCGGCACATAATGAACAGCGTCAGATCAGCCACCGGATGGGACGAAATCATGGCGGAGATAAGGGTATACGCGGCACAAGCCCCTGTCCAGCAAAAAGAAATGCACAGCATCCACTTTCGGGGCCTGGGCCGTGTATCGGACAGCAGGCCGGACCGGGCACCATGCATCGCCAGAAAGACACCGAATGTAAAAAACAGCGGGCCTTCCATGCTGGTCAGATACGGAGCGGAAATATTCATCAGCCAGAGAACCAGAAAGATCAGCACAGAAAAACCCTTCAGGCCCACCACCAGCAGATAAAACAGCGGCGAAAGCAGCGAAAGGATCAGCAGATCCTTAATATACCAGAACTGAAAGGGCAAAGGATGAAAGTAAATGCTCTCAAGGGCTCTTTCCGGACTGTCTCCCAGCTTTTCCAGCAGAATCGGAAACGTTTCATTTCCAAACGCCTTCATCAGCAGCATTCCCATCCCGGTCCACAGCAGCACCCAGAAAAGATAAGGCACCACCAGGGATCTGAGTCGGCCCCTGATTTTCTCAAGATACACGGAAAGCGTAAAGTGCTCTACACTGGCGAAAAGCAGGTACCCGGAGATGGTAAAAAACACCGGCGTACAGAACTTCACCATGGCGTTGGAAAAGAAAAATTCGATCATGGGCCCAATCTGCATTCCCTCCGCGATACGGGTAGTCGGCAGAAGAAAGGAATCGGTATAGTTATAGGCATGCCCTAAAACCACTGCGACCATGCCCCAGAAAGACAGCACCCGGATCTCGCGGCTGATACGCGGTGATACGGCTGCTCTGGTATTCTTTGTCATGATTCGTCATCCTCGTTTATCGCTGGCATTCAGACTTACGGCCATTCCTGACAAAAGCCGCTGTCGCGGCGTTTTCCCAGATGGGCATTGGTTCGATTCGAAGGACACAGACTGAACGCGGCGGCCTTTTCCCGGCTTTCTCCGTTCAGCGTCCGCACGGCAAAAGCCGGCCTGTCAGGTGGAACAGCCATCGGGTGGGCATCTGAGATGCCTTTACAATCCGAATCTGAACGGAAATAAGAATCTACTTTCGAGGTACAGGCTAACACACAAGTCGACATCTGTCAACATCCGGGGATTTCCCGCTTTTCCTGTCCTGTGTCATTACGCGTGGCGCGAGATCAAACAAGCCGAACAGGACAACCCTGTTCGGCTTGCTGCGTTTTCCGGCTCCGACCAGTCCTATCCCGTCGGCAACTGCTACCGTTCCGGAACCAGTTTTCCGGTTCTGCACTATTCATCCATCGGGATGTCCTCTCCGTGGGACTCCAATAGCCTGAGTCGTGTCCAAAGCGGAAGGTTTCCTCTTCCCCAATGGCACTGTAAACACAGTGATGATGGTCTCTTCCAGTTTTCGAATACCATCAGGCCGAAAACCGGGGATGGACCTTCCTCAACGTTCACCGCAGGCCCCGGCCCTGTATTTGCAAAAAGAACATGTCCCGGCAATGCTTCGTTGAATCTTATTTGCAGGTATACACCCATTTGCCGCCCACCATGGTCGCGTGTACGGGGGCATCCTGGATTTGCTCCGGGTCACAGGTGGTGATATCGGTTCCAAGGACCACGAGATCCGCCTCCTTGCCGATGGCGATGCTGCCCAGACGGTCATCACACAAAAGCTGATAGGCCTCATTCAGCGTGGTCGCCTCAATCATCTGCTCTACGGTTACGCACTCGGCAGCCCCATGTACGGGCTCCGTGCTGCCAGGTCTCCGGCGGATGACACCTTTCTGGATGCCAATCAGGGGATAGGCCGGATTGACGACAGGGTAATCGCTGGCTGAAGCCACCACAACGCCCGCATCAAAGAAGGACTTCATCGGCAGCTGCTGTTCCGCGCGGGTCTCTCCCACGGCGGCTGCCATCTGCTCGAAATAATTCGAGCTGTCCCGATTACTTAACTAAATACAAAACAGTTCAGCGTTATTGATTATTCCAACAATAACGTGTATAATGGAGGAAATCTTCAATCAGGAGGATTCCTCAATGGCCAGAAAAACAGTACCTCTTGAGATTAATGATAACGACTCTGTTGCGTTGCTGCGGATGAGCACAGGCAGCGATG
>JAFUBF010000253.1 GCA_017460325.1 Clostridia bacterium
ACCACAAATGACCAGGTTTTCAGGGGAAGGGCCTCGTCCAGTCCGCTTTCGGAGCAGGCAGTAAGAGAGACAGCAGGAATCATTGCCGTCAGAGACGGTGAACCGGCGGTCTGCTACTACACGGCCAGTAACGGCGGATGGACGGAAGACGGGCAGAATATCTGGCCGGTGGAGGATCCAAAGGCATACAGTTATATGCCGGCGCATGAGGATCCGTATGACCTGAAAAATGAGAGCAGCCCGGTCAGGCGGTATGTCCTTCCTGCTGTTATTGGGGAAGACAGTGTGAATACGGAAATCCGTACTGTCCTGCAGACGGCTGCGGCTGCGGCACTTTCAAAGACCCGGGATGAGGTGATTCCGGATCAGGTCCGGATCGAAAAAGTCACAAAAGTCAGTCCGGGCGAGGCCATGTATGCGGGTTCCAGGATTATTCGGAATGTGGAGATGACGGTAACTTATTCCATTCGAAAGATCCTTGAGGTAAAGGAAGTGCCGGTAACGACCGTAGAACCGGCGAATCCGGTCATGGTGACACCATCGCCTGCGGGGGATGCCGCCGTGGAGAATGGACAGGTGGAAAAAGCCCAGACTGTGACAGAGTACGTTTTCTCGAATTATGAGGAAGCATCATCCGAACTGTCACTCAGCATTCCGTTTTTTGGGGCACTTGAGCGTGGCATGGGCCTGTCAATCAATGCCACGGACAATGAGGTGCTGAGTCTGTATCAGGTTGGGGACGGTTTTGTCTTTGAAACACGCCGCTTCGGTCATGGGGCAGGCATGAGTCAGCGCGGCGCTGAGCAGATGGCAAGAGCGGAAGGAAAAAACTATCAGGAGATTCTTGCGTTTTATTATCCCGGACTGACGCTGAGCAAACTTCAGTATACACCGCAGGTCAGGGAGAACGCCCATGCGTTTATGGCGGTTCAGCCGACGCCCCGTCCGAGCCCGACACCCAGACCGACCCTGATGCCACTGGACGAAAAAAACATTCAGAAAGGCTGGTATGTGGCGGAGGTCACCAATATTGACGAGGATTCCTCACTGAATCTTCGCACGGCTCCGTCCCTGTCCTCGGAAATACGCAGGCGTCTTTACAAGTATCAGAGACTGATGGTAGAGAGCGAAACTGCGGACGGGTGGGCCAAAGTCCATACCGATGTCATTGAGGGATATGTGAGAGCGGAGTTTTTACAGGCGGTTACACAGTAGGCTTTCTCCGGACACCGGCAATAAGCCTCTATGGGACATTGTTTTCCGGAAACCTAAATCCGAAAGGGGAAAAAAGAATGAACAGAGCGGACAACCCGGCCATGATCATGGATTTGTATGAACTGACAATGGCCAACGGATATTTTCTGAATGAGGATATGAAAGATACCCGTGTGGCGTTCGACGTTTTCTATCGCCGCAATCCGGATGGAGGCGGATTTGCGGTATTTGCAGGCCTTGAACAGATCGTTTCCTACATTACGAACATGCATTTTTCCGATGAGGATGTGGAATATATCCGCAGCCTGAATCTGTATGATGAACGGTTTCTTGAATATCTGAAGAACTTCCGTTTCCGCGGGGATGTGTATGCATTCCCGGAAGGGACGATCATCTATCCCAATGAGCCCGTTATCACGGTGGTGGCCAATATTGTGGAGGCACAGATCATTGAGACGGAAATCCTGGCACAGTTCAATCACCAGAGTCTGATTGCCACAAAAGCCAGGCGGATTGTCCGTGCGGCAAAGGGGAAACCGGTTTCCGACTTTGGGGCACGGCGTGCCCAT
>JAFUBF010000254.1 GCA_017460325.1 Clostridia bacterium
CACCTGCATCGTCTGGTAAAGAAAAGTAAAGAATGCTAGAATACGACACAAATAGATACATCCGGTTCTTTGAACCGGGACGGAGTAGAGTCCGGGCTATGTCCGGCATGATGCCAAAGGACGGAAGCCTTTTGCTTAAGGATATGGCCCAGCATTTCGTGCTGGTTTGTCAATAATGACAACTGCTAATGATACGGTGCGAAAACATAACTGTGTCATTAAAGGAGATGGCCCAGCACCTAGTGCTGGTTTGTCAAATCATGACAACTGCAATTGATACGGTGCCGAAAGCACGACTATGTCATTAAAGGAGGTGAATACAGGCTGGCATATCATTGCAGGTTCATTGACATTTTATAGCTGAAAGCCTATAATTTCGCCTGCAATTCAAGTGAATGGAGAATTTACATTGTTGGAAGAATTAAAACGGGCTGTGATTCTTATACCGGCCTATCAGCCTGATCATCGACTGGTGGATCTGACCGGTGAACTGAGAGAAAAAGGTTTCCGGGTGCTGCTGGTTGATGATGGTGGCAGAGCAGAATATGCATCTATTTTTGAGGAGTGCCGGACTTTGGGCGCAGAGGTGGCTGTGCACGCTGTTAACCAGGGATAAGGAAGAGCACTTAAAACCGGTATTAATCAGGCACTGCTTCTCTGGAAGGATCTGAACTGCGTTATTACGGCGGATTCGGACGGACAGCATACGGTTGAGGACATTATCCGCGTGGGAGAGGCAGCGCTGCAGCATCCGGGTGCTTTGATTCTCGGTTCCCGGGAGTTTACGGGAAATGTACCCTTTAAGAGTCGGTGGGGAAACCGCATTACCAGATGGGTGTATCGCATGGCGAGCGGACTCTCAATCCGGGATACACAGACCGGTCTTCGCGCTCTTCCGCCCTGTTCGCTTGAGCAGATGATTGCCATTGAGGGAGAACGTTATGAATACGAGATGAATGTGCTCCTCCGGATTCGCGATATGAATCTGGATGTCCATGAGGTAACGATTGAGACGATCTATATCGACGACAACGCCGGAAGTCATTTTAATCCCGTGCGGGACGCCTTCCGGATCTATATGGTCATTTTCCGGTATCTCTTTTCATCTATCGCCTCATTTGTCGTTGATTATGTACTTTACTGGCTGCTCCTTGGACTTTCCGTCATGCCTGTGCTGGCCTATGCACTGGCCCGACTGGTTTCCTCACAGGTGAATTACCGACTGAACCGGTACACCGTTTTCGGAGGAAGAGGCGGGAAATATGCCATGTTGAAATATTATGCACTGGCAGTGGTGCAGGGCGCTGTGGGAGCTGCGCTGGTCCAGATCCTGCCGGGAATTCTTCCTGTTTCTGCCGCGGTAATTAAGATTCCCGTGGATATCATCCTGTTTATGATCAGTTTTGTGATCCAGAGAGATTTTGTGTTTAACAAATCATGAAAAGAAATCGAAATCAGGCACCGCGGATAACACTCAGCCGCGGGGCCTTTTTACTCATCGGCCTGTCCCTGCTGGTTACCGGTGCCTGCCTGTTGCTGAGGCAGAGTCTTGCACTGACGAAGGCGGAACAGCTGCTGCTGGCAATCCTTGAGACAGTGGCTGCGCTTATTTTACCGGCTTACCTGGGGCTGTTCCGGATGCTGCAGCTTCGGCCGGAACAGATACGAATAAACAGGCTGGAACATGGGAAAATGGTCTATCTGTTCCTGCTTGGAGCCTTTCTGGTGTTTCCGGAGACACTCATGAACAACCTTGCCCAGATGCTGCTTAACCGGATTGGAGCGGTAACCGTGGGACGTATTGGCTGGGAAGCCGGGACGTTTTTTCCGGCGTTTCTCCTGGCTGCGGTACTGCGACCCGCTGCGGCGACGCTGTTTTATGATGGGTATCTTGTAAGAACCTTTGACGGAAAAGGGCGTTTTCTGAAATATGGGATTCCTGCTGTTGCTGCGGGAGTTCAGGGTGTGATGAACCGGGGTGTCGGTGGGGCATTGGCCGGCATTCTGACGGTTATCTGCTATGGGCAGTCGGCCAGTCTTTTTGCACCGGTTCTTCTGCTTTCCGGATACGGTTTCGGACAGGTGCTGATGGGTCATCTGAGGGAAATCGGCCTGTTTTCGCCTCAGTCTCTTCCGGGCAGCGTGTTTTTGCTGGTGTGCACCTGTGTGGACGTGGTCTGGCTTGGAAAGATATACCGGATTCCGCCGGTGGAAGGGCGGATACAGCTGCCCCGAAATATCCGGATTTCCCGAAGGGAAAAAGGTCTCTGTGTAGCGGCAAGTTGCGCGGTGATTCTCGCAATTGTGGTATCGGAGGTGCTGCAGTGAACGTGACGGTGATCTGTGTTGGGAAACTGAAGGAGCGATACTGGCGGGAAGCGGCGGCTGAGTACGAGAAACGGCTTTCAAGATACGGGAAACTGGAGACTGTGGAGCTGCCTGACATGCCGGAGCCGGCAAAGCCCTCTCCGGCGGAGGAACAGAAGATCCGGGCGGTGGAGGGAATGGCCATTCTGAGAAAAATCCGCCCGGATGATTTCGTCATTGCCCTGATGATTGAGGGAGATGAGATGGATTCCGTCCGGTTGTCCCGCTATCTCCAGTCCTGCTATGATGCAGGGAAGCACGTTGTGTTTGTGATCGGCGGATCGCTGGGGCTCGATCCGGAGGTTGTGAGGCGGGCCAACGGGCAGCTGTCGTTTTCTCCGTTGACTTTTCCTCATCAGATGGCTAGAATCATGCTGCTTGAGCAGATTTACCGGGGGTGTAAGATCGCAGCCGGTGAACGGTATCATAAATAGATAAATGGACCTGAATGGAAGGAAAACTATGCAGTACGATTTTGAACTGGTTGGAAAAATCGGCTCTATGGCGCTGATTCGCCGTGAGGATGCGGATATCGATTACAATATTTTTTCCCGCCTGGGCAGAGAGCTGAAACCGGGAATGATCTGGGTGACCAGCGGTGCCGCGGAAATCGGACGTCTGGATTACATCCGGCGAACGGGACACGAGCTCTCCGGGGACAGCGTGGACAATAAAACGGATTATTCTGCCCAGGGACAGTCAATCCTGATGGAGCAATACCGTCATTTTATTCCGCAGGAATACTCCGTGCGTCAGGTCCTTGTTGAGCATCAGCATTTTAATGACCAGGAGAAGCGGGAACATATCCGTCGTTTTTTTCTGAGAGCGAGAGATCAGGGAGCAATCCCTATTGTCAACTACAATGACCCGGTTTCGGATGAGGAAAACCGAAAGTGGGAGCTTTCCGAAATGCGCCGTGAGGGACGGGACGTTCACGAATGCGTGGACAATGATGAAACGGCAGCGGTCATTGCCGGCCTGATCCGTGCCCGGGTCCTCCTGATTCTGACATCGACAGAGGGAATCTACCGGGAACCCGGACGTCCGGAGACGCTGGTGCGGGACGTCTTGGCAGGAAATCCGGAAGACCTGCGGCGAAAAGTGACGGAGCTTCAGTCACACTGCATCGGGGCGTCCAGGGCAGGAGCGAACGGGGCCTTTGCGAAACTTGAGTTTGCGCTTGGGCCGGCACTGAACGGGACGACGGTAATCATAGGACACGGACGGCATCGGATAACGGATCTGATTTATGGCCGTGTACCCTGTACGCGCATCGGTCTTGAGTAATGGTATCAAACGGGATGCGGACTGGGTGACGGAGAATCCGGGAGCGGCAGTTCTCGGGCGCTGCCTAGACTGACCGGGGCCAAATAGGGGTTGACAGAGGGATTCGGCTGGTTTATGCTCTGCCGGTAAGGAAGCATTCCTGACGGTCAACGATTTCAACGAACGGGAGGACTTCTGGATGAAGTTTTTAGATAAGCTGAAGGCGGGCATCGCGCATTTTATGTCTGGCAGGTACGGGACAGACCAACTTGGATTTGCCATGGTGATCACGGCACTGGTTATCACATTTGTCGGGGCCATTACGGGCGCCAGAACTGTCTGTTCGGTTCTGGCCGATGTGCTGCTGGTCCTGTGTTTTTTCAGAATGCGGAGCA
>JAFUBF010000255.1 GCA_017460325.1 Clostridia bacterium
AAACATCGGGAATGCTTCTGATTCAAACCCACCGATCAGATTGGGTCCTTCAGCGTCACTATACACAAGGATGCTGCCTAACACCCGTTCAGGCAGCATCCCAGAATATTCGTACGTATTTCGTTTTGAACGTGTGCAGAAACGTGCCTCTAACATCCAGAGTGACAAGCACCGGAACCCGTTGAACGTTTCAGAGCAAGCGCATCCTATTTCAGCATGGACTCCTCCCAGGTTTCATGCGGCTTGAGGCCAAGCAGTTCCACCACCGTTGCCGCCACATTGGCAAGTCCGAATTCCGGATTATTCTTCATTTCATGACGCGCATCCTTGTCATAGATGATGAACGGAACCGGATTCAGGCTGTGCGCGGTACGGACCTTAACATTTCCCTTCTTATCCTTTTCGAGCATCTGATCTGAATTGCCATGATCCGCCGTGATCAGCAGAATCGCATTTTCCTCATCGCATACCTTGCGCAGACGGGCCAGGCAAAGGTCGACAGATTCAACCGCAATTTCGGTGGCAAGCAGATTGCCGGTATGACCAACCATATCGCCATTCGGATAATTGCAGCGAATGAAGCCATACTTATGCGAACGGATGGCATCGATCATCAGATCGGTAATCTCCGTTGCCTTCATCCAGGGTGCTTCGTCGAAGCTGCGGACATCGGAATCGACCTCCTGCCAGTCTTCAAGCTCATCGGAGAACTTTTCACTCCGGTTTCCGTTCCAGAAGTAGGTTACATGACCGTACTTCTGCGTCTCCGAGCAGGCATATTCCTTAATTCCCGCATTCACCAGCAGCTCCGTCAGTGTATTGCGAATTTCAGGCGGGTTAACGAGATAGGTCTTCGGGATGCACAGATCTCCATCATACTGGAGCATGCCGGCATATTTGACCTTCGGCATCACGCCACGGTCGAATTTGTCAAAGGAAGCATCCCCGTCAAAAGCCATGGAAATCTCAAGTGCACGATCCCCGCGGAAATTGAAAAGAATCACGCTGTCGCCGTCCTGTACCGTTCCGACCGGCTTCCCGTTCTCCGCAATGACAAAGGCAGGCAGGTCCTGGTCAATCGCCCCGGTTTCACTGCGAAGGGTCTCAATGGCTTCATGTGCTGAGGCAAACTGCCGGCCAATGCCATGCACATGCGTGTCCCAGCCCAGTTTAACCATCGGCCAGTTCGCCTGGTAACGATCCATGGTAATCACCATACGTCCGCCACCTGAGGCAATCCGTCCGTCAAACCCATCAGAATTAAGCTCCTTGAGCACATCTTCCAACTGATCCACATACTGCAGAGCAGAGGTGGCCGGCACATCACGGCCGTCGAGAAGGATATGAACACGAGCTTTCTGTACGCCCTCGGCCTTTGCCTCTTTCAGCATGGCAATCAGATGGCGGATATTGGAGTGCACATTTCCGTCAGACAGGAGTCCAAGAAAATGCAACGCACCTCCGGTTGTCTTCACATTGGCGGTCAGTTCCTTCCAGGCCTCTGAACCGTAGATCTTTCCGCTTTCGATGGATTCATTGACCAGTTTGGCCCCCTGAGAGTACACCTGTCCGCAACCCAGTGCGTTGTGTCCGACCTCGCTGTTGCCCATATCATCGTCTGACGGCATTCCGACAGCCGTTCCATGCGCACGAATGGTGCGGAAAGGTGCTGTCTGCTTCAGTTCATCCAGTGTCGGCGTCGTGGCCTTGGCAACCATATTACCGAGCATCTCCGGAGTTTCTCCCACGCCGTCCATGACGACAAGAACAACCTGTTTATCCATACAATCGAATCCTCCTTACAGAACAATATCAAATGTGTCTCTGAGCTTTGTTGCAGGAAAAGGCCTTCCCTGACAGATGAGCCAAAGCATCTCTGTTCTCGATTTCTGCCCCGCCGCAAAGTTCAGAGCCATCGATTCATAATAAAAATGATCCCATCCGGGTTGACCACTCCGGGCATCAGATGTATGAACCGGATCACTCCCCCGGAATCAACAAACACCGAACCAGATTCACAGGCCGTCCTGTCCTGATTCATTCAGAGCCGGTACGCATCCGCCGACGTCCTTTCAGGCATGCATATGCATCAGTCCGATAAGGAACATCCAGGCAAGACCATAGTAGCTGACGACTGCGACCAGGTCATTGATGGTCGTAATCAGCGGTCCGGATGCAACAGCCGGATCGACATGAATCTTATGGAAGAACATCGGGATCACGGTTCCGCTGACGCCGGAGATAAACATGGCGATCGTCAGCGCCGCACCGATGCACGTGGAAATCTGAAATGCCTGCGTCCAACCCATCTGTTTTCCAAAATGAATATATAATCCACAGAATACCACGGCCATAATTCCCAGCACCAGACCATTGCAAAGAGCTACCCTGCCCTCTTTGATCACCAGGTGCATTTTCTGCTTTGAGGTCAGTTCTTCATCCGAAAGGACACGAATCGTTACGGCCAGTGACTGTGTTCCACAGTTACCGGCCATGTCCAGTACAAGAGACTGAAAAGCCACCAGAATGGTCAGCGACGACATCACCGGCTCAAAAACACCGACCACTGTACTGACGGCAAGTCCGAGTACCATCAGGATAAGAAGCCAGGAAATTCGCTTTTTCATGCTCTCCAGCAGAGATTCCCTCAGGTCCTCCTCTGCCGTGAGACCTGCCAGTTTCGCATAATCCTCACCGAGTTCATCATCAACAACCTCGACAAGGTCTGTACTGGTGATAACGCCCAGCAGTTTCTTTTCCCGGCTCAGTACAGGAATTGAATCCTCACTGTAATCCTTGAGTTCCTCTATGCATTCGCTGACCGTTTCATTATCGTATACAAACGGATAGGACGTGATGATCAGATCATCCAGGTCCGTAAATTCCCGCGCAATAATGAGGCTCTGCAGAGAGATCGCTCCGTAAAACGTTCCATCCCTGTTCAGCACATAGATCGTCTGGAGGTTATCATTCTCTGCCGCCTGCTTCACAAGAGACCGCATTGCCTGTTTCACCGAGGACCCCCGGGTGATGGCAATGTAGTTCGTTGTCATCTTGCTGCCGATTTCATCCTCATCATAAGACTGAATCAGATCAATATCGCGCCTGCTGTCCGCATCCATTCGGGAAAGAATGGCACTTTTCTGATCTGTGTCCAGATCTTCAAGGAAATCAACAGCATCGTCTGCATCCATGTTTTCAACAATGTCTGCAGCCTTTTCAATATCCAGTTCCGAGATGTACTCTGCCGGATCCTCCAGATAGGCAAATACCTCGGATACCTCATCCTCGCCCAGAAGCCGATACAGACGCAAACGCTCATCTTTTGTCAGCATGGGAAGAACATCCGCGATATCATTGGCATGATAATCCGCCAGACGTTCCTTTTTTTCAAGGACATCAATGTCGCTGTGGAGCATCTTTGCCAGCTGCTCCGCATAATCCGGACGTTCTGTTTTTACCTCGTCCAGTTCAGTTGTGTTCTGAATTTCATCCATGACGCATCCCTCCAAAACAATAAACAGTTATGCCCACTGTCTATTTGGTTTAGGCCGCGTACGAGGATCATTCATTATACAGGCCACTTACAGGGCAGATGACCATCAAGTGGCACATCGCATAAATCATGACCCGTACTGTCCTGACCGTCCACTTGACTCACCTCTCTTTCTATTTGGGCAGTTCATTATAAACCGTTTTCGGCAGGCATACAACCCTCAAAATCAGATGTTTTCCCAAAGAAGCGCCTGGCTCCAGCCGGTTTCCCGCAATGATCCGAAGCACGACAAACCCTCATGATTCCTGCGTCATCCTCTTAAAGGTTTGCCCCATCAGTTCGATGCACTTTTCTCCTCAGTGGCCGCCTTCGAATGATAATGATCAAAAATCACCTGTGCCTGTGCCTCGCCAATGCCCTCTGCCCGGCAAAGCTCTTCCGGTGTTGCCTTCGCAATATTGGCGATGGATTTAAACTCCGAAAGCAAAGCCCTGCGTCTTGTCGGTCCGATTCCCGGAATATCCTCAAGCGACGAATGCATCCCCGCCTTTTGTCGCAGGTTCCGATGGTACGTTATGCCAAAGCGGTGTGATTCGTCCCGGACGCGCTGCAGTAAATGAAGCGCCGGAGATTTTCTGTCCAGCAGGATACTCTCCTCTGAATCCGGAACGAAGATCTCATCCAGCCTTTTGGCCAGACCGATGATCGGGATGTCAAACCCTACCTCCTGCATGGCTGTTCTGGCAAACCGCAGCTGCTGGGGGCCACCGTCGATCACAATCAGGTCGGGAATATCCGCAAAACCGGTCAGTTCCCCTCCATTTTCAGGCAGTTTCCCCTTCTCCTCCAGCTCCGCCCGCTCGTTCTTTGCCCGGGTCAGGCGTCTGGTCAGCACTTCATTCATGGAGGCAAAATCATTAGCCCCTTCCACGGTTTTAATCCGGAACCGCCGATACTCTTTCGACGCAGCTTCCCCGTTAATCGCTACGACCATGCTGGCAACAGACAGAACTCCCTGCGTATTTGAAATATCATACCCCTCAATCCGTCTGGGAACCTTTTCAAGATTCAATATTCCCTGCAATGCCTCGCAGGCGCCAATCGTACGTTCCCGGGCCCGGGACAACCCTGCATTGCGTTTGTCAAGCGCATCCCGGGCGTTCCGGACAGCCATTTCAATCATCTGATGTTTGGTTCCCCTCTGGGGTTCACGAATGACCACTCCAGAACCTTTCCGTTCGCCGAGAAAAGCACTCAGGTCTTCTGCCTGTTCCGGCAGCTCCATACAAAGGACTTCCTCCGGAATCTGCCGTCCCTCCTCATAGTACTGCAGCAGAAATTCCCCGAGAATATGTGCCGGCGTCTGATCTCCTTCCCCCTCAAGCGTGTAGTTTTCGGCTCCGATCATCAGCCCGCCTCGTACAAAGAGAACCTCAACCATTGCATCAAGAGAATCCGATGCCACCGCCAGAATATCCCGGTTTCCGCCTTTGACATTTATCGCCTTCTGCCGCTCCATCAGCTTTCCTACCGCAGACAGTCGGTCCCGCAGTTCGGCTGCTCGTTCGAAATTCAGATTCGCCGAAGCATCCAACATATCATTTTTCAGACGCTTTTCAACCGCCTCGCTTTTCCCGTTCAGGAAGTCAATCACCTCCTGCACACTTTTCCCATATTCCTCCTTTTTCACTTTTCCTGCACACGGTGCCAGACATTCCCCCAACTGATAGTGAAGACACGGGCGGCGATCCGGATTCGGAACAATTTCACCCTGACAGGTACGTAACGGGAAAATATGTCGAAGAACATCCATCACTTCTCTTACGCCGGTTGTTCCCATGTAAGGTCCGAAGTACTTCGCCTTATCCTTTTCAATTCGACGGACAATTTCAATTCTCGGGAAATCCGACGTGGGATCAATCTTCAGATAGGGATAATGTTTGTCATCCTTAAGCAGAATATTGTACTGAGGCCTGTGCTGTTTAATCAGGTTGCATTCAAGAATCAATGCCTCCAGATTTGTATCACAAAGAACGATGTCAAAGTCATCAATTCGGGACACCATCGCCCGTACTTTTACCGTATGATCTCTTGACTGATGAAAATACTGGCTGACCCGGTTCTTCAGATTAACGGCTTTTCCGACATAGATGATCTTCCCATCGGATTTCATCAGATAGCACCCCGGGCATGTCGGCAGTTTCGAAATCTTGACTTTCAGTGTCTCATTCATTCCCATTCTCCAAAAACAGACGCCCCTGTTTCATTCGGGGACGTCTGTGTCACATCTGATTTATCCGTTCTCCTCGTCTGTTTCTTCAAGGATCCGGGTTCGGGCTACCTGGATAAGCGCCTCCATTAGTTCTTCTTCGATCGGCACAAACTCCTCCAGTTCCTCCCCGTTTTCATCCGTGAAAGGATTCACTTTCATGATTACGATCGACTTCTCTTTTCCCCCGCTTTCATCCTCGTCCGGATCCTGCAGGATTGCATACTCTTCGCCGTTATAGAAGAAATAATCATATACCTCAAATGTATATGCATCGCCGTCCTCACTGGTCAGCTCAATCAGATCTTTTTCAAGCGCTTCTTCATTCATTTTCCGTTTCCTCCTGAATCAATAACGCAACAAGTGGAATACCCACTTTGTCTCCGCATTCTCATTATAGTCATGCCCTGTCATGTTTTCAAGAGTGATTCACCGGCTGAAATATCCGGGTCAGCGTTCCAGTCAACCGCATTTCCGGTGTTGAATCTCCATTTTCAGTTTTTGGGAATGTTCCATTTGTTTTCATTCGCTGTCTGTGATACAATCATCTTAAGGCAACTATGAAGGAGGTAGATATTATGGCCGTGACTGAAGCTGTTGAAAACTATCTCGAAACCATCTACATACTGTCACTCTCAAAACCTGAGGTTCACGCAATTGACATATGCAATCACCTGGGGTATTCAAGGCCCACCGTTTCTATTGTGCTTCGTCAGCTGAAGGAAAAGAAGTATGTGACTGTCAACGAAGATAATCATATTTTCCTGACTCAGAGTGGTCTTGAGATCGCCCAGCATATTTATGAACGTCATGTCATCCTGACCAAGATGCTGGTAAGCCTCGGCGTCCCGGAGGTTCTCGCACAGGAAGATGCATGTAAAATCGAGCATGATCTGAGTGATGAAACATTTGATGCAATCAAGCGTCACTATCACGAGGAACACGAAAACAGAGCTGACACTTAAGTGAAGAGAAAGCCTGTCAATTCGGTCATCACACAGGCAAGTGGCGCATAAATGGATTCAATAACGTGTACGGATACTTTCCCCTAATGCACGTAGATTTACCTAAAATCAAGGAAAGAATAAGATAAAACTCCGCTCCTCAAGAAGACTTGGGATTATCAGAAATGTCAGTAGAGCCAATTTTTTGCAAGTTACGGACATCAGACAACCATCAAAGAGACACTTCCATACGTCCCACAACTATTTGTGGGCTTTTCTTCTACATGTATTTCCGCTTTCCATATTTGTGGTAATCTGTCTACCAGAAGCATCGCTTGATTCAAATACACAATACAGTCAGTGTAATATTCCCAAAGCCAGCTTCCAGTTCCTACCGGTAAATAATCTCAGCCCTGTGAGTAATGAGCGAAAACTGTGCCATTCTGAAGTATCAGGGGCAATTGAGAGGATATTATTGTAATGTACAAAATAATGCTTCTTAAAGGAACTCTGTTTCTTACTATTCTTGCACTCGTGTTTTGTCTTGCAAATTTCCTGTTTCAGCCGACGTTCCCGAACGAATACAATTATGTCTCCAAACACCTGTTTTATAAGGAGCCAGAAAACACTGTAGAGACTTTGATCTTAGGTACAAGCGTCTCGTATCATGGAATATCTCCCATGATACTGTATAGGGATTATGGCATATGTGCATATGCATTAGGGACATCGAATCAACCCGTCCTTACCTCGTATTATTGGCTTAAGGAAGCTTATCAAAGACATCCGAACAGTTTAAAAAATATTATCCTTGAAGTTTCAGACTTTGTTGGGAAGAAAAAAGATCTACCCTGGTATCAGCTGAATACCGATGCCATGGAAACCTTCGATAATAGGATACATGCGATCCACGATTATACCAACAGCTTTCAGGAATTACTGATCTGCATGACTCCTTTTTTCTCCTACCACGAGCGCTGGGCAGATGGTGTAAACAAATCGGATTCATCTGACGATTCACGGGAAGAACCCTGGTTACGAGGAGCATACATCAATTATGGACACAGGTATTTTGATACCACCCCTTTTGAAGAATTAGAAGTTCCGGATTATTATTACACATCTGAAGACATCAGAACGATACGCGAAGAATCAATGCTTTTCTTTTCCAAAATAGCGTCTTTTTGTCAGGAAAAACAATTAAAACTGATTCTGGTAAAAACACCGGGACACAGCATAAAATCTGATGGGCACAACGCGGTTAAAAGAATAGCAGATAGCTATGGCATTGATTTTTTTGATTTTAATGCCGCACCATATGTCGACGAAATTGGATATAATCACGCCACTGACAGTTACGACGGCATTCATCTGAATTATTATGGATCCAGTAAATTAACCCACTGGATTGGACAGTATCTCCGCTCGGAATGTGAAAGTTCCGACATAAGAAATAATGATGCCTTTTCGTTTTTGAAGAAACAATATTACGACTACCAACAAAATGTGAACAGGCAAATTGCACTTATGGAAATAACAGACCCTGTTGAGCTGATCAAGTACGCCACCGCAGATTCAAATAACATAACACTCATCACCGTAAAAGACGACGCTTCCTCCAAACTTGAAAATCACCAGCGGGACGCCCTCAAAAACTTACATTTGAACAAGTTGTCAGAATTACAATATCGTGAACCTTACATAGGAATAATCAATGGAACTGATAGCATAGAAGAAATTATCCCTCCCGATGAGAACGATTCACCTCTGACAGTAAAAGAAGCCGTTGGCTCAATAGAATTCACCTGCGTGAGCGGAGGTTTTGAGACAGGTAATGTATCTTCTGTTCAAATTAATGGGCAGGAGTATTCCAGGAATGAAAGAGGATTAAACATTGTAATCTACAATAAGGAAGACTCCAAAGTTTTGTATTCAACCTGTTTTGATAAGTTTCGTTATTCCGAGTCTGTCGGTCTTGACCTGGAAAGCTTCTATGAGAAGCAGAAAACTTCGAAAAGAGAACCCGCGCATGCCGAAATATATGATGAGTTAAACCAGTACAGCAGAATTGTCGGTAATGAAAAAACGAACAGATACTGGAGTTCCGTGAAAGATAAAGAAGAAGGAATGCTTTCATACTTACAAAGTTGGCTCACGAATACGGACAATACAATTATTCTGTCCGTAATGGGGGAAAGTTCAAACAAACTCTCCGAAGAAAGCAGACGCAGTATCAAGGAGATGGGATTAAGTGCGCTTTCCAACATCCAATATCGAGATTCCTATATCGGCGTTATCGAAAACGGAAACGTATTATTTGAAAAAAAGGATCATAACACTGTTCCAATCAGATATGATAAAGACGGACTTCGTATCCTGAGTGGTGGATTTGACTCAGGAAACACGGCATCTATTGAAATAAACGGGGAAGAGTATTCGAAGAAAAAAAGCGGCATTAACATCGTCGTATATGACAGGACACTTGAGAAGGTAGTTAGCTCCGAAGTTTTTGATACCTGTCAATTTCCTGCACTTTACGTTGACTGAGAGGCGCAAATAATGAAGATAACCGATTTTATCTATTTTTTGTTCCTTTGCTCAACTATTTTCATTTACTACCTTCTCCCGGCAAAAACAAGATGGTTCAGTCTTTTGCTATTTTCGATTGCATTTTTTTGCACATGGGGAATTGAATGATTCACCCTCCAGAAGTAAAAACTGCCTAATTTCAGGGGTTATGGGGTTGAATGTTCCACCATAAAAATCCAAAATCAGAAAGCGTTCCGAATTCAGTGAAATTCCGAACGCTTTTTATGTTTTGTAGAAAATCGTT
>JAFUBF010000256.1 GCA_017460325.1 Clostridia bacterium
AATCTCGACAACCCGAACCTCGAGTTCATCCCCGATCTTGACCACATCCTCGCATTTCTCCACCCGATGATCCGACAGCTTGGAAATGTGCACCATGCCATCCTTGCCGGGGAGCAGTTCGACGAACACACCGAAGTTCATCATGCGGACAACCTTGCCCGTATACACTTCGCCGACTTCCACATCCTTGGCAATTCCCTCAATGATACGCCGGGCTTTCCGGGCCGCTTCCTCATCTGCGGTGGCAATGTAGACGTTGCCATCATCCTCAAGGTCAATCTTGACGCCGGTCTCCTCAATGATCTTGTTGATCATCTTTCCGCCGGGTCCGATGACCTCACGGATCTTGTCCGGATTGATCATGAAGTTGATGATCTTGGGGGCATACTTGGAAAGATCCTTGCGCGGCTCGGGGATGGTCTCCAGCATCTTCCCCAGGATGAAGAGACGTCCGTCCAGCGCCTGGGAAAGCGCCTTGCGCAGAATATCCTCATCAATGCCCTTGATCTTGATATCCATCTGAATGGCCGTAATGCCGTTCATGGTACCGGCCACCTTGAAGTCCATGTCGCCTAGGAAGTCCTCAAGGCCCTGGATGTCCGTCAGGACCGCGACCGTGCCGGTCTCGGTGTCCTTGATGAGGCCCATGGCCACACCGGCCACCGGCGCCGTGATGGGCACGCCGGCATCCATCAGGGCAAGGGTAGAACCGCAGACAGAGGCCTGAGAGGTGGAACCGTTGGAGGAGAGAACCTCGCTGACCACGCGAATCGCGTACGGGAAGTCCTCCACCGGCGGAATCACCGGCAGCAGGGCACGCTTGGCCAGTGCCCCATGGCCGATCTCACGGCGTCCCGGGCTCTTCATGCGCCCGGCCTCACCGGAGGCGTACGGCGGCATGTTGTAATTGTGCATGTACCGCTCACTGGTTTCCTCGCCCAGTCCCTCAATGACCTGTGCCTCACTGACCGGGGCCAGGGTGGCAATGGACATGACCTGCGTCTCACCACGGGTAAAGACACCGGAACCGTGGACACGGGGCAGCACGGACACTTCGGACCAGATGGGACGGATATCGGTCAGGCCGCGGCCATCCGGGCGAATGCCCTTGTCAATGATCTTGCGGCGCATGACCTCTTTGTCCAGATAGTACAGCGCATCGTCCACTTCGTTCATGCGGTCTGCAAACAGCTCCGCATACTTTTCGTGAGCTTCTTCTTTCACCACGTTCTCGCGATCGCCACGTTCATGCCGGTCAAAGGCCTCAAACACCCACTCGGTACGCTCAAGGAAATCACGGTGAACCGCTTCCTTGATATCCTCACCGGTTTCATAGACCGGGAAATCCTTCTTTTCCTTGCCGATTTCGCTGACGATCTGATTCTGGAACGCCACCAGCTTCTTGATCTCCTCATGCCCCGTCAGGATCGCCCGCAGCATGTCATCCTCGCTGATCTCCTTGGCACCGGCTTCCACCATGAGGATTGCCTCATCGGTACCGGCCACGGTCAGAGCCAGTTTGGACACAGCCCGCTGGGCCACATTCGGATTGATCACGACCTCGCCGTCAATGAGACCAACGGAAACGGCGCCAATGGGGCCGGCCCAGGGAATATCGCTGACCGCAATCGCCGCGGAGGCACCGATCATGGCCGGGATATCGGGCTGCACATCCACCTCACAGGAAAGGACGGTACAGACCACCTGAACATCATTGCGCATGCCCTTGTTGAACAGAGGACGAAGCGGACGGTCGATCAGGCGGGCCGTCAGCGTGGCCTTCTCGGAAGGACGACCCTCACGCTTGATGAATCCGCCCGGCAATTTGCCAACGGAATACATCTTCTCTTCAAAATCCACACTCAGAGGGAAGAAATCCTGTCCCTCCCGCGGTGTGTCAGCCGCCGTCACATTGACCATGACCACCGTATCGCCGAGACGTACGATCACAGACCCGTTGGCCTGTCCGCAGTACTAGCCGAACTCCATTGACAAAGTCCGGCCACCCAGCTCAGTCGTATACACTTTTTCCATGAACAAAGAAACTCCTTTCAATACTACCTGCCACACTAACCTCGGAAAAGAACCCTCTAATCCGATCAAAAAGCCGTCATTTGGAGAGTCCCAAACGACGGCTCATCTGGGAAAAACGCCAAAGTAAACCTGAGCTTACTTGCGCAGACCCAGTTTCGCTACCAGAGCACGATAACGTTCAATGTCGATCTTCTTGAGATAGTCCAGCATTCCGCGACGCTGACCGACCATCAGGAGAAGGCCGCGATGGGAATGATGATCCTTCGGATGCTCTTTCAGGTGAGCATTCAGATCGTTGATCCGCTTGGTGAGAAGGGCAACCTGCACCTCAGGGGAACCGGTGTCACCCTCGTGCCTGCCGTATTTGCTGACAATTGCCTCTTTTTCAGCTTTCGTGATAGCCATTTGAAAATTCCTCCAATTTTTGTTGTGTCAAACGCCAGAAGCCCGGAAAACGTTCGGAGTATCGTCTTTCTGAGCAGGTGGTTACGACCAGAGCGTATTCTAGCATGGAATGCAGGGTTTGTAAACAGCAAAGTCACGACTTTTCCGGGTTTCCGCAAAGAAAAATCCCGGCCCCGTCCCCCACCGTCCCGTTCCCGCTTTCCGCCGAACCGGTCCAGTTTTCAAGTGAATCCCGCATGAACCCCACCAGGTCCATGCCATAGATGTCGGTGAGAAACGCCCGGTCCGCCACCTCATGAAAATCCCCCTGCCGGCGAACTTGTCCCTCTTTCATGAAAATCACCTCCCGGCTGAGCCGCAGTGCCAGGTTGATGTCATGCAGCACGCCGATCACTGTCCTTGTCCCTTCCCGGCACCACCGGCGCAGATTGTCAATCAGCTCCACCTGATACCGCACATCCAGGTGATTGGTCGGTTCATCCAGGAGAATGATCTCCGGGTCCTGCACAAAGGTTCTGGCAAGGAACACCCGCTGCCGCTGTCCGCCGGAGAGCGTGTCGATGGAGCGGTCACGCATCTGCTCAAGCCCCGTGGCCCTGAGTGCCCGCTCAACCGCCTCCCTGTCCTCCGGGGACGGGAGCGAAAACAGACGCCCCCGCATCTTCCGGTACCGGCCCAGCATCACCGTATCATACACCGAGTAGGAAAAATAGAGGTCATTCAGCTGACTCATGAGGGCAATTCGCCCCGCCAGATCCGAGCGCCGGATGCGCATCACGTCCGTTCCGTCCAGGAGGATCTGTCCCTGATGCGAAATGAGGCCGGCCATGGCCCGCAGCAGCGTCGTCTTCCCGCATCCGTTCGGCCCGAGAATGCTGATGCACCTGCCCCGTTCAAACCGGCAACTGACATTTTCCAGCACATTTTTGCCCCCGTAACCGGCCGATACGTCAATCAGTTCTAAAATCGTCATTCCCTCCCGTTCACGGCCCTTTGCGCCGGCTGAAATAGACAAAGGCGAAGAAGGGCGCCCCGATCAGCGCGGTAACCGCGCCAATGGCCAGTTCCCGCGGGGATACCACCGTTCTGGCCACCAGATCGGCCAGCACCATAAACGCACCGCCCAGCAGGGCACACATGGGAATCACCAGGGTATGCCGGCTGCCGAAAAGGCGCCGCACCACGTGGGGCACGATCAGGTCCACAAAGTCGATGACCCCCACAAAGGAAACCGAAGCTCCGGTGAGCAGCGCCGAAACACTGATCAGAATGATCCGCACCTTCTTCAGGTCCACTCCAGCCGAAATCGCCTGATCCTCACCAAAGGTCATCAGGTCCATTTCACTGCCGTAATGCATGAGGACAAGCAGGAAAACCGGCAAGATCAGGGCCATCAGTGCACAGTTGCCCCAGTTCTGTCCGGAAAAGCTTCCCATCTGCCAGAACACCACCTGCTGCAGGTGTTCACGGGAAAAGGAGGTCACCAGGGTCAGAAGGGCATTGACAAACAGCGAGAGAACCATGCCCGTCAGGATGACGGTGGTGTTCCCGAAATTCCGGTCAAAGCACTGGGCGATGGCCATGGCCAGGAAAACCGTCAGGAGGCCGCCCAGAAAACCGCAGAGAATGACCGTTCCCTGCCCGACCAGGGGCAGGGTAAATCCCGTCAGGATGACCAGTGCCGCGCTGAGGGACGCGCCGGAGGACACCCCCAGCGTAAAGCTTGAGGCCAGCGGATTTCTCAGCACACTCTGCATGACGGCGCCGCTCATGGAAAGCGCCGCGCCCACCAGAAAGGCCATCACCGCCCGGGGCATCCGCAGATTCCAGAGAATGGACGCGGTAATGGCCGAGATTCCCTCAGGCAGCTCACCCCTCGGCATGTGGCTCCGGACAATGGCCAGCATGTCCCCCGGCGAGATGGACACACTGCCCACTGTAATGCCCAGAAACAGACAGAAAAGGGCGGCAAAAAATGCCGCCGCGATTTTCAGTGAACGGGTAATCCGTTTCATTTCCATGTTTTCCTCCGCCAAAGATTCCCCGGCCCCATACCGGTATGGCCTTTCTGCCGGTGTCCGGTCTTATCGGAGACTGTCCAGGCTGAGATCGCCGTAATATTCGGGGTAAACCGCCCTGGCCAGTTCAATCAGCGCATCCACAATATGGTGATTGGGCTGATTGGCCGATTCTTCGTTCAGGCTGAATACGCGCCCGCTTTGGATCGCCTTCATACTCTCCCAGCCTTTCCGGCCGAGGATTTCCGAAACCGGATCCGGCAGGTAACCGATGACCGTCACGATCACATCCGGATCCGCGGCCACCGCATCCTCT
>JAFUBF010000257.1 GCA_017460325.1 Clostridia bacterium
CTGCCGAATACCGATTTTTACCCTGGTCTACCCATGTCTCCCCCGCCCCGACACCCCTCAGCCCATGATCAACCCAAACCCGCATCATGATGAGCGTTTTGCACTTGCAAACTTTCATCTTGTTGTGTTAGCATAAATCAACTCCAGAAGGAGTGCGGATTGTGGTTAGTGGAGCGTGAATACGTGGACTGTAGAATAGTGAATTGTAGGAAAGGGGAAGTGCTTTATGAACAAGCAGGAATTGATTAACGCCATTGCCGAGAATAAAAACCTGAACAAAAAGGACACTGCAGCGTTTCTCGACGCTTTCATGTCTATCGTCTCCGAGAAGCTCGCCGCTGGAGAACCTGTGCAGCTCATGGGATTTGGAACGTTTGATGTGAAAACACGCGAAGCCCGTCAAGGGCGAAATCCCAGGACTGGGGAGACGGTATCAATTGAAGCCAAGAAAGTCCCTGTGTTCAAGGCCGGTAAGGCGCTGAAGGATAAGGTGAAGTAAAGAAAAGAAGGGCAGGTAATCATACCGGGCAGGTCTCTGCTCCGGTTTTTTTGTTCTTCCGTGGTTTCCCGTCCTCGCTCCTTGTTCTTTCCCATCTTCTCATTCTTTCGCCCCATCTACTCATTCTATCACCCCATCTTCTCACAGTGGAAGAAAAACGGGTTTTATGGTAGAATACGAGCCGTTGCTCGAGAGGAGGGACAATTATGGACGACGAAAAAGAACTGCCAGACATTCCCTGGCTGGAGAGGATTTTGGATGAAACTCCTCCGCCAGATAACGATTACATCGCAATACTTGAAGAGCTGGAATATAAATAGTTATATAAGGCTAACAACGGTGTAAAAAAAGATTGCGACAGTGGAAAGGTCGGCGTTGAAAGTCAAAGCCAGTCAAATTAGAATGGGCATAAAAAAAGGGAGCCGGAACGGACCGACTCCCACAGGAAATATTACCGATAGGGTATGAAAATGCCCAAAGATAACGAAAACTACACCGAAAGGGAAGATTGTTTAGCACAGTAGCGTGTTAAAGTGAAATGGGCAAAAAAATAACCGGACAGAGTCCGGCGAAAACAAAAAAGGCGATGGCCACATCAGCCACCGCCGGAAAGAAACCGAATGAAAAAATCGCTAAAAACCGCATTCATAATTTCCTGGAGTCTGACGCTCCTCTTCTCCATCCTCATCCTGCTTAACCGGCATCTTTTCCCGTCGCTGGGTTTTTCCGTTGAAGTCAATCATACTGGCGAGTCCATGCTGCCAACGTTGAATTCTACTGCACTGTCTATCACGGATTTGGATTTCCCGTTTGAGGAACTGAAAGTCGGAGATATTATCAGCTTCAGGAGACGTAGGCTGTTCGCAGTCGTGTCACAGACAAGTAATTCTACGAAAAAGGGAGAAGCGGTAACGGAAGAAGAGCTAACGGAAGAAGCGGCTGGAAAAGTGGATGTAGTAGAGGACCAGAAGGCAGAAGAACCGAAAGAAGAACGAGAAATCCAGTACATCAGTAAAATCACAGAACACAGGATTGTGGAAGAAACCGTTGAGAACGGAGAGAAAGCCTTTATCACGCGGGGTGATAACAATGACGGGCCAGACCTGTACCCCGTTGTCAAGAGTGGTTTTATTGGGAAAAATGTGTTCTTTGTAAACGGACTCGGTCTGCTTTTCAAAATCGTGTATGTCGGTCTTCTCCTGGTTTCGGCGGTTACGGGGGTATTGGTAATTAAGAATTTGATAGCGGAGGTAAGGAAGGAAGAAGCAGAGAAGAAAATGATAGCGGAGAAAGAGGAAAGAACAGCATGATTCTTGACGCCTATGCCGCCTACCTCTCCGCCCGCTCCATACCTTACAGCAACAACGGCTTCGCTGTCCATTTCCCGGAATCCATGGTGTGGATATCTGCTTCCCCATCCGGGATGATCACGATCTCAACTTACGTCGGCCTGGTGAACTTCATCCGGCCGGCGAAGAGATTGGTTCGAGAACTGGAGAGTAAATGGGGGAAATATAAGATCTGGCCGGAGAAATACAGCGGGTACTATGAAATTGAGGTGGAATACTGCTTTCCCTACACCACCATCCCATCTCTCCACGAGGAAGTTGTGGCCATGGCACAGATGGCTGTGGAAGGATATAGGATTGGAAAAGAGGTCGTCGGCGAGGAGTTTTGCAAGTGAGGGCTATGCCCTCTTTTTCTGATTTTCCCTCTTGCTATGTATTTTTTTCAGGAGCATAATGGATGGACACACGGAAAGGAGGCGAAGAATTGTGGTAGAAACCATATACAAGATAAAAGACGCTCCCCGTCTTGCCCTTCTCGCCGATCTGCACGGCCGTGATCCCGCTCCTGTTTTATCCTCCCTCCACCGACACAAGCCTTCCCTCATCTGCATCGCCGGAGATATTGTGTATGGGGTTTGGCCGGAAAACAATCGTTCTCCCCTGGATACACAGCCACACGTCCTGCCTTTCCTATCCGGCTGCGCCGATCTTGCCCCGACCTTCCTCTCCCCCGGAAATCATGAGCAGATGATGGATGAGGAGGATGAAAAAACGATAGAGAAGACGGGTGTGACTGTCCTGGATAATGATTGGATTGAAAAAGATGGCGTGGTCATCGGCGGGCTGACCTCCGCGTATATGACGGACTACAGGAAAGCCACAGGTGCTCTCCGAACCACTAAAGACCGCTACCCCAAGAAAGAATCGATAGAGGGCTTGAAAGGGCTGCAGACTGCCTCACAGCACGTTCCGGAGACGGACTGGCTGGACAGCTATGCCGCCGCTCCCGGTTTCCACATTCTGATCTCACATCACCCGGAGTACTTCCCGCTCATCCCCTCCTCCATCCAGCTCATGCTCTCCGGCCACGCCCATGGAGGGCAATGGGCCTACTACTCTTTCAAAAGAAAGAGAATGTGCGGCTTATTCGCCCCGGGCCAGGGCTGGCTGCCTGCCTACACCAAAGGTGTGTATGACGGCCGCCTGGTCGTCTCCGCCGGCTTGTCGAACACAGCTCCGTTTCCCCGTTTCTTCAATCCCGCAGAGATTGTTTACCTCGAGAGTCCGTGACGGGCTCTTTTTTCATTCCTGCGCTCTCCATCTCATACTTTAATGCGTCCCAGATGTAGTTCTTAAGCTCCTCGCTCATCGTATCCGGATTGTAATCTTTGATGTTTTGTTGCAGGAACCGGAGCGGTTTTCGATCCGTCTCCATCTCTGTGGCATACTTAATCGCTTCGTTCACAATTGCTTTCAGCGCCCTGTCCTTATCTCCCCCCAGCGGGCCATTCACAGCGATTCCAACCAGGTTTTCCAGACTGTAGACATCGATTCCATAGGCCGTTGGCAGTTTGTTCATTTTTGTATTCTCCCTTTTCTGAGCTCTGAGGCTCTTATTTTTTCCAGGCCACCTGGAGTTAATTTTTCCCCGGTATCCACACTGTCTTTTTTACTTTATCTCCAGGCCACCTGGAGTAATTTTATGGTTGGTATGGGGTTGGTATGGGGGTGGTATGGGGTTGGTTTGGTCGGTGTGGTTAGTATGGCGAATGTGGATGATATGAAAAAAGAGGAGGTTCTCCCTCCTCACGCAAACTTTGCTCTCAGTGAGGCCGGAAGTTTGTCCAGCGCCTTGCCGAGGTCGTAGCAGAAGTTGTGGCTCTTGGTGGTCCACTCAGTGCTTTTGATCGCCTTCCAGAGGAGGTTGCCCTCTTCCCGCGTCAGTTCCTTTACCATCTTCGCTTTATGTTCGAAGCAGTTTCTATGGCATTCCCGAACGCTGCTGACCAGTGCGTATGTTGCCGCCGTACCTTCCGTTGCCGGTTTTTTGATGAATGAGAGGGTTGTAAACGCTCCGTTGTAGATCACCGTTCCAAAGTGTCCGCAATCCTCGCAGCCGGGGAAATCCGCCTTAATCATCCATGCTCTCAGGTCTTCGTTGTTCCATGCCATTTTCTTGTCCTCCGCTCTTGTGATTATTGTTTTGGCATGTGTATATATCACTCTAAGCGGCCCGGAAGTCAACCGGTATGTTGAAGATTTATCCCTCACTCCTGGAGCTCGTTCTCCTGGCCTCTTCCGCCTTTACATTCTCTTCCGGCTATTAATAATTTTCCAGCATCCATCCAACATTACGCATAAACCCGTCGAATCGGTCTAGCAGTTCACCTTCAACCCACTCGACCGCTCCAGGCATCATGGATCCGATGATTCGGTCATGACGATCAATCGTGGTTGTCACAAACGGAAGAACACTGTTGTAAAAGTACGGGACTGCTGCAACAGCCTTTCCGGTTTCCATCCTGACACCTATGAAAAACTCTGGATCCGGCTGCCCATCATCGTCGCTGTAGACCCCTATAACAGCCGCACGGTAATCCCCATCCGGCTCTGTGAAAGCCAGCGCCTGCTCTTCACGATCCATCTTTTCAACGGCCTGCTTTGACAGGTTTTTGTAGTTTTCTCCCTTTCGCTCGATGTATTTACTCTGATCCGGATTTTCTTTAACGAGAGCGGAAACCGTAAACCTTCTGCAGGTTTCATCTTTCCAGTCCGCCCATTTGAATTTCAATTTCCATCCCTGCTCAGACTTTTCGCAATAGGGAATACCCTTTTCAATAATCCTGTTTATGCGATCACAGGCCTGTACTTGGTTAATGTTCATAATCTTTCATCTTCCCTTGTCCATACCCTTCTCAGCCAGAGCCAGTTCTCTGTGCTTTTTCGGATCGGCGGTCTCGTTTTCGGCTCGAACGCAAGGGCATATTAGCTCAGATAAAAACACATTGGAAGGACTATTTCTTCAAATCAAACACAATCGCCTTGTCTTCCGGCAGGAAATCTCCATAGAAGCGGATTCCTTTTCCGCAATCCGTGATCCCGGCCACTTTCATAATCGCTGTAACCCGTTCTTTTCCGTTCAGTCTGACAAGCATCTGCTTTCCCTCTTCAGGTTCTTTATAGAACGGTATTGCCAGACGATCCTTCTTGCATGCCTGGAAGGCGATTTGTTTGTTGTTGTAATCCATAAACAGATGGACGTAGGGGGAATATTCCAGCATTTCTACCGCCTGCTTGGAGAATGTAAGATAGAGTTCGCGCATGGTGAAGAATGGTCTGGTAACTTTATCGTCATAAATGACGAAAGAACCTGGCAGTGACATGGATATTCACGCTCCTTTTATTTTCCTCCACATCCTCTTGAATCCATAATAACCAGGAGCGGAGATTTTTGCTGTGGAGCACATTATACCCCTTTCTCCCCGTCCCTGGCGACTCCATGGATGACACATTTACGTCATTGATGACATGTTTTGAAAAAAATTTTGCCTCTGCGCCACTGTTCAACCCACCCTATTCAACCCTATCCCACACCCTATTCAACCCTATCCCAAGCAGAGAATCTCAAGTTGCGTCGAA
Organism: Clostridia bacterium; assembly: GCA_017460325.1. Taxonomy (GTDB): domain Bacteria; phylum Bacillota; class Clostridia; order Christensenellales; family Aristaeellaceae; genus Ventricola. The sequence continues at coordinate 5,428 of JAFUBF010000257.1, forward strand.
AATCGCCAGAGCGTTATACGGACTGTCCAGGGCGCGGGAAGGGATTTATACCACCTGACAGTCCCGGAGCGAAATTAGGGCTAGTAGTTCACACATATGAAGGGGGAATATCTTGTTGTGAAATGACAGAGTTTATTTTCTGGACCGCCATCGGTCACACCGCTTCGCATTGCTGGTTTTGTTTTCCAGATCATAGACTGTCCGTTCGTATGGCAGACTCATGTACACCATTGTCTCACTGATCTCAAGCTTTTCTGCGATTCTTGCAACGGCCTTCTCTACACCTTCTCCACCGTCTGCCACAGGCGTGGTCAGGGACTCGTACAGTTCTCCTACTTCCCTCGTCCGCTCTGTGCTCCAGCAACCGCCGGTAATCAGAATTTTGAGCAGCTTGCTTGTGCTCAGCTTGATGCCCTGTTCTTCCAGTTCTTTCCGGAAAGCGCCCAGACTTTTATGTTGAGCTTTCTTCCCGGGCTTCCAGTCTAAACCGCCTGGAGCGGAATCCTCCTCCCGGTCATCGTAGGAGTCGCCATAGAGGCGGCAGATGAAATCGATATATTCCCTGCTCGGATCTTTCACGTTTTCCTCCACATTCATTTTATCAGACTTCTGAATAAAAGTCATCTAATACATGTCATATAAGACAAGTCAAAATCAACACAAGGAGAGCCGAAGCTCTCCCTGTAAAAAATCAAACCTTAAACCCTCGTTCCCTGAGTTCTTTCCTGCTATGACCAGCGAATTTCTTCACCATCGTTTCTTCGTACATCCGCTCAATAATCTGATCCAGCTGATCTCTCATCTCTAAAAACAAACCATCGAGACATTTCCACAAGTAGGCTTTAACCTCCTCAAGCTCGAAGCCGTCATTTATATTGTTCCAGATATCATGCACAGGTTCATCATAATCCTTATCCTCGCCTATGATCTTCTCCAGCGCCCTTGATGCATCGGTCTTAGCATATCCAAACTCAATAATGTCCTGAAATTCCTCTTTCGTCGGAATGTACACACCGTACTTCTCCTGCGCTTTGAGTAATCTGTTACGTTCCCTGTCCTTAAGGAAATCCTCTTCAATCAAGCGTTCATGATTAACCGAGAACGTCAGATGGACCCATTCACAGCAATACTGAGCAGCCTGAAGTTCTGTTACCTTTTCTCCTGTGTATTTGTTCCATATATCCAGTGCCTTTTTCAGAGGCAGCGTGCCATAGTCATACGCTGCCATTTGCAAAAAAGAGGAAAGATCATCTTCTGTTTCTTTATCCAACGGCTCGGCACAGATTCCCTCATCTATATCTTCGTAATCATCATCTTCTTCTACTACTTTTATACCGCCTTCCTCAAAAAGTTCAATCAGCTTCTCAAACGCCGCTTTCTTTTTAGCCTCAACCTTTGTCCTTCCATATCCAGGTGTCGGAACCAGATCTGAGTCTTCTCCGATATAAACATAGCATTCCCATTCAGTATCTCCAACAATAGAATCGTGTTCTACAAACTCGTACTCCGGCTTCTTGCTAAGATACTTCTTCTGATACAACTCCTGCAACTGATTAATTGCATCATCAAGATTCGGTCTGAATCCACAGTTCTTAAGATCATCCCGCCAACGGCCTACTGATACCAAGGCTTCTTTGGCTACAACAGCTGCGTCTGTTCTCGCATCGCTTTTTGTGGTTCCATACCCGATCGCCACACCGAGACCAGGTATATCCACCATTGCAATGATCTCTTTCCCATTTGGACCAGCCCAGTGTGGAAGTACCATCTTTCCAGACTGAGATACCTGTTCGTACAGTTCTTTGTCTTTTTCTTCACTGTACGGATATGTCTTAAAAACTGCCTTCGTTCCATACCGCTTCTGATGCCAACGGTTTACGGCGTCAAAATCATCCTCGCTGGCGAAAATCTCATTACCATCTTCAAACTGCGGTTCAAGCAGATTATCGACGACCCTGGAAACAACCTTCAGATCCCATTCACAGTCAATTGCAACAGCACCAATAAGCGCCTCAATGACGTCTTCCTTCGGTCCCATGCCGCTGATATCATCGCCCTTGCCTGCCCGGATATACTTGTCAAAACCGAAGACCTTACAGCATTCACCCAGATACGTTCTGTCAGAGAACCTCTCCCGTTCCTTCGTCATACGCCCCTCATTTCCCGGGGCAACCAGGGTAAATCTATGACCTGAGGAAGAAACACCATAGCACGAGAACGAATCGACCATCATCTTGTATAAAGACGCTGTGATGATTGAATCGCCAATAAGCTCCAAAGCCTCATAGTTCTCGTACGCATACCATGCAGGAGAAATGAGTTTATCACCAAGCATCATATTATCGCCGCCAAATGACCGACGGGTCAGCGCCTGAATGATGAGCCACTCATTTGCAAACACATACCCTATCTTCTCCTGGACGTCCAGTACTATGGCGCGTTCCTGAGATCCGAGAGGACACTTCGTGTGAAGCCATGAGTCCGCAACAATCCTCTGGTACACTTCAATAACAGGGATAACACCTATCAGAGGCTGAAATTCATCTTTAACAGCGATTCTGTTCTCTTCTTTCTCCCACTTATCAGCTTCTCCGCTATTAATGAGGTGACGATACTTCGGAACATCTGCCGGGGTGATAAGCACACGCCTGAGCACTGAGTTTGCCTTTAAGTTTTTCTCATCCAGGGGCCACGGAGCAAGAGAAAAATCCATCTTCTCCGCATAGTTGTTTACAGTTATAAGTCGCGTAATGTACACCATTTGTCTGCCTCCTATGATTCTTTTAATCACAAAAGGCGTCATGAAATCCTCTGCAGCCTGTCATCAAACGCTTCCATTGCGCCACATCATTTCTAACTGTCTGTCTTTTCCTCAGTCTTATGAAAAAAACTGGAAAAACAGCAGGACAAGTGACGTTAAAGAAAAGTGCGAAAAACGCAATCGAAGAAACAGACCAAGAGGCTTCATGAAGAGAATCATTTTTCTGTCCGCATGCTCTGCACAACGCCTCCCAACGTTTTGCAGGCATAATCAGTCAGCCGAACAATCTCCAGCCTCCTGCGACACTAGCAATTCTATCGTACTTTAATTTGCTTAGTCAACTACTATATTTGACAACACCTCCTTTTTGTACGTGGTTCTCCTGATCCCTCCTCTGCATTTCAAACCAGTCAACGCCGAAATACTGAGCGAACATCAACGGATTGCTATCCATCACAATGGCCTGTCCCTCACAATGGCCTGTCCTACACAACGATTCCTGCCAGTGTGGAAAACGGCCGGAGGCCGCGCTGATGCTTACTTTGCCCCCAACCGTTTCACAACACCTATAATCTTCTATGCCCATCAAGTTCCTGCAAGGTGAGCAGCCTCGTACCGCCGCTTGAAAGCAGTCAGCCACAAATCAAACGCTGCTTCAGTGGCCATGTCGTAGAGTTTCTGTTCTTCTGCTCCGGCTCCCTCACCAGCTTCTGCTCCCACACCACCTTCTGTAGTTTGAAAACCTTTTCAGTTGGTATGGGTGGCCTTCTCAAAGAATTCGTACACGGTTATTACGATCTTATTCTAACCGACGAACCCTCTCCGGGCTGTCGTTCTTCTCCATTCAAATGGTTCCACAAAAACCGTCGTTTTCTTCATGTAAAAGCAAATCAAAGACACCAGAGAACCAGCATCTTTACCCGTGATGTTCTGCGATAATGTTATCCACGGTTCAATCATCCCGAACCACACATCTATGTCTTCGGTCACCCTCACAATAACACTGCTTTCCTGCAGAATAGGATTTACCGCTTTACTGCTTTCGTGCCAGTAGTATATGTAATGATAGCATTTTCCACTTGCAGTATTCGTTTTGCAGACCGCCCGGCTGTTTTCATCTTTGAAAATCCTGCCTGCGAAATCCTGAAAGACTTCCCTGTTTCCCCGATATACTTCTTTCATCTCCTGAATCGAAGCACTGATTGCATCCATCAGTGACAGGTCATTGTCTGTCTGCTCCAGTCTCTGAACCAGCTCCCTGTTATGCGTTGTGACAAAGCCGGAAGATGGTGCTCTCATTTGAGAATCCACTCGGATGATCAGGCCTGCTTCATCTTTTGCCATGTAAAGGCCAACAACATCCACATAGGCCGTTGCAGGATTTCGCTGTATCTCTCTGTTCCAGATATAGGACTTTGAGGTGGTCAGGTGTTCATCTTTCAATGCTCTCCTTACCGTATCTACGCTCGTTCCCACTGATTCTGCCAGCGCCTTTGTATTCCATCCGCCTTCAGGTGGCTGTGTATCCAGAGTTTCCAGGACCTTGTCTCGCGTCTCAGATCCCCGTTTCCCTTTGGGTGCCCTGGTATATAGTCCTTCAACACCGTTCTCCACATATCTCTTGCGCCAGTCTGATACGGTATTAGGGCGCACGTTTAGCTCTTTAGCGATCACATCCCCTTTTAGCCCATCCAAGAAGCTCAGAATGGCCCTGGCACGCAGGACGATATCAGGATCGGACAAGGGATTCTGAACAATCCTCTTTAATTCGATCCGATCAGTTGAACTGTGTTCCAGGAGTGGCTTGTACCGAGACATTTTCTGTTTCCTCCACATTGCACCTTGCAAAAAAGCAAAGCATCCGATATAATCAATTCATTGTATCGGATGTTTTGCTTTATTTCGGAGTTGTGCGTTTTTCTCCCAGGTGCCGTCACTTATTAAGCGTTCCGCCCCCAGAGGAGTAATCCTCCCACGATGCGACGTGATGAAGATCTCTCAGATTTCGTTCAAATCAAACACCATCGCTTTGTCCTCCGGCAGGAAATCTCCATAAATACGTATTCCCTTGCCGCAGTCCCTTATTCCTGCAATTTCCATAATCGCAGTAACCCGTTCCTTTCCGTTCAGTCGGACGAGCATCTGCTTTCCCTCCTCCGGCTCCTTATAAAACGGAATCGACAACTTGTCTTTTTTACAGGCCTGAAAGGCAATCTTTTTGTTTGCCTTATCCAGAAATAAATGGACGTATTCGGCATACCCCAGCATTTCAACTGCCTGCTTGGAAAATGTGATATACAGTTCCCGCATGGTAATAAACGGCCTTGTAACCTTATCATCGTAGATTACAAATGAACTTGGTAATGACATCCCTATCCCTCCAATTCAAAACTTTTCCGCCCGGATCCATTGACTGAGTACAAAACGAATCGGTGCTGTTGATTTTCCTCTTTACCTGCTTCTTTATTCAGCTTTTTGCTTCCATACGTCTGGCATGAACCTTAAACGTTACCTCGCGCGAAGAGAACCACAAATCCTGTTCATCATTTGCAAACAGACACATCATATTCGCCTCTGCTGAACTGCCATCCCTTCTCCACCCCATTCCGTTATCCTTCTGTCTGTCACAGGTCAGGATATTATCTGCACCTTCCGAACCACCGAAGGAATTTCTGAGTCCGGCTCTCTTCCTTAAAGCGTAGCAGACAATCCACTTCTCTGTATGCTGAAGATAATCAATCAACCATTCAATCTTTTCGTGGTCTTTGATATCGTCCGATTTTATGCTTTTCAGTTGAACAATCGCCTCTTCCACATTCCCCACCCATAGTATCCTTACTATTTTGCGGGCATAAAGCATACTCAGCGCAGTGTCTTTCACTTTTGCATCTGTGTCTTTTTTTCGTGGATCCGGGCACATTTTGTGGTAAATCGCACTACCTAAGCACCCCATGACCTTCTTTTCGAGATGAAGCCAGTCAGGTATCAATGATCCTGCCCGTTCACCAAAGTATTCCTCAATGTCCTCAAAGATCTCAGGTTCACCACCTGCAAAGAAGACAAAGTACCTGTCCATCAGCCCGTTTGAGATCAGGCAGGCAAACAACTGCTGAAAAGCCTCTTTTCTGGTAAGCGCTGTCAGGCTATACCGAAGTCCGTCAAATTCAACACCTATGTCCCAGTGACCGATTCTGTTTTTCCCTGTCCTCACCCCGGGCTTCCCGCCTTTGATATGTTTTTCGCTCTGCTCGACCACATGGACCGCATCCATTGCAATGTATGCAGTCCTGGCTGAACCTTTCTCAACCGTCCACTGGTACAGGATCTTACAGTGCTTGAGCCATGCAACATATCCGTTGCATATCCATTCAACGTCTTCTTCGTCTGCTTCGATTCTCGTTGTCCTTCGTTTTTTCAAAAGAAGCATCGGGTCTGTGTCCGGATCCATAAACAACTTCCTCAGCCCGGCTGTTTCTTCATTCGTCGATGTGCTTTCTTCTGAAACGGTCACCTCAGGGCCTTCAAGCTTTGGGTTCTCAGGATCCCACTCCTCTATCAGCACAGACAAAATTTCTGTCCCGCCAATGGGAATGGTATTGCCGAGGGATGCCTGCCCGGTCCCTGGCCATCTTCCGTTTTCCTGCCGGAATGTCTCGATATCAAATCCGTTTTCCTGCATGATTTTCCGGGCAAGATCCTGCTTTGCCTTCCTGATATCAAGCCCTTCAGAAACAAAATCGCGGATAAACGTGTTTATTGGGATTTTGTTTCCCTTTTCTGTCCTGAGCGACATCTCATTGAAGATGTCACATGCCTTTCGATATGAGGTGTTGATGCACAGAACGGACACTTTCTTCCGGTAGCTTCTGGTGACAAGCCGTTCTCCGGATGTCACCGTCCTGGCCAGTTCTGCCGGAACAGCCACTGTAATCCGGCCACACAGCATTTCAACCGTGATCGGAAGGAAGACCCCCTTCAGTTTTCGTTTTTTTTTACATTCTCAAGGTACAACTCGACTATCTCGCGAGAAAACCGGATTGAGTCATCCTCAAACTGGCTGATGCTTCTTATTAAATCTTCCTTGCTCTGATAATCAACTTCATCCGGAGATTTGAATCTCTGTTCGCTTTGAACAACACGGTATGTGAATTGTCCATCATCCCCTCTTTGAAAGAGGATTGCGCCCACCTCATCGCCTGACGGGTCATCCGGATTTCTGCTTTTCAGCAATGTGTTCAGGACATCCTCAACGCTGTCAGCCTTTGTCGCTTCGATCGCAGGATCTTGCCGGCTGCTTTCCTGCTGAGATGCAGTTAACCTCAGATACCAGATAAACGGCGTCCTTTTACCCGTCACACGGATGTTGTATTGCCGGATATCCTCCACGAGATCTTCTGCCATCGCATGCTGAACACCTGATGACAGGCCGGCAGTCCAGTGAAGAAAGCAGTCAAGCATTTCACCGGCGTCCTCAAAATGATGCGATACACAGGCTGCCGCTCTGCTGCCACGTAATGCCGGATTCACCCCGTAGGAGAAGATATGGAATTCCTGTCCGTCCGGACACGGATAGTCCCTGACTGCTTTGAAGACGCATTCATCCGCATCCATGCTGTTTCCGGAAACCGGCCCCTCCGGAAATGTGGCCGCGGCAGTCAGCAACCCCGGTAACGAAAGCAGACCTTCAGATTTTTCAATCTCTTCAAACAGTAAACGATTCCTTGTTTCAAAGACACCCTGAGGCATAAGCCCTTCCGTCGTTACAGCATAGCGGGCGGTTACGATAACCCCTCCCAAGCGGGACAGACAGACACAGAGAACAGGAGGATCCCATTCGCATATGGCATCTGTATATCTGCATTCCCAACGTCTTGAACGTTCCAGATTTTTCCTTTTCTTGCGAAGTTCATAATGGATGGCGGAGACTGGAACACCGAGCGCCTCAGACAGTTCTTTGGCGGTCCATTCCTTATCTTCGCTGTTGATGTGCCGCATGATCTCTTCCCCAAGATTCATCTCGTGGCCTGAAGGACGCCCTCCTGCATGAACGACCTGTAATCCGTCTACTCCCGAAGTAAGATACGCCTGCTTCCATTTTTGAACCGTTGACTGCACGATTCCCAATTCTTTCGCGATCTCTTTGATCTGTTTGCTTCCTGCGCATGCAAGCACGATTTTCGCACGTAACGCAAGCTCTGCATCGCCGCCTGTACTTATCCGCACTAATGCATCTGAGTCACTTTCATCAATATGAAGGGGTACTGTTTTTCTGGCCATTGAGGAATCCTCCCGCTCGAAATCATCCCCATTATACGCCTTTTCACCGGGAACATCAATAACGATGAGTAGTATTCATATAGTAATTCTTTGGGACAGCTTTATATTTTCTTGATAGTATATTGCATTTCCTGAGATATCGATATATACTACGTATGAATCTAAATCATATCGTGATGATTTTGACCGGAAGATCTGCGTCAAGTCCGAGATTTTCTTAACAATCCGATTCTATCGAGTCAAACTTTTTGTTCTGATGAAATCATCCCTTTTGGCTTTGAAAGGAGCCTTACTATCAGGCCTTTTCCCTTACAGGGGAAGGATGTTTCATCAAAACGCGACTCGGTAGATACTCCGTTTCGAACAATTTTGTTGGGATCTGGAACATATTGGCACGCCGGTCGGCATGACAAGGTGAAAATAATTTGAATAATTTATCGGTCGATGTCAGTATATCAGATATGTGCGGATTACAGGAGCAGAATTTCATATTCCGTCCGTATCACTGACTGCGTTGTTTTTCAGTTTCCTGCCCCGGCATGTCACAGAGTGTATGATTGCCTGTTCGACATTCCTGTCCACGTTCCCTCTGATGCCAGTCAGAAAGCCTGCCATTACCAGGCGCAGAGATCGTCCGAAAGGATGCACTTCTTACAGGCGAATGGCGCAAAAAAAAGAAAGAGACCCGAAGGCGGGAAGAAAGAGAACTATCGTCTTTCCGGATCTGCTGTCTGGAAATCGCCCCCTCGTCGTTTACTTTCACCCAGGGATGCCTCTCGGAATGGTCCGAACGAGGTACCCCAACCCCAACCATCATTGTGTTATGAAATACAGGAGGATCTATGCCCAGTTTAGGAGAAAGTATAATTAAATACCGTCATCAATCCAACCTGTCGCAACTTGATCTGAGTCTGTCTTCGGGAATAGCACGCAATACGATTTACCGCATCGAACATGAAATTAGCACCCCCACGCTCAAGACAATCGCCCGTATTGAAGAAGGCCTCAATCTCCCGGAAAACACGCTTTTGCGTCTCTGTTCTCCCAGTTCCCCCGGGGAAATTCATTGCACAATCCCAAAGACGTGCCTGTCAGATGATGGCGAGCTTGTCCTGACGCTTCACGTTCATCTGTCGGATGAATCGTCTTAAATTGACCGTTCTCCACATGACCGTGAAATATGGGGCGGTGAACAGTTCCCCAGAATATTGGAAAGGAGGTACATCGTAAAAGCGGCAGAACAGGTTAAGCCATGCGCTTCCTGAAATTGCCCGGAAGTTTGTCCGGCAGATAATCGATGCCTGACATCTGACAAACGGCAACTTCGTCACATGATCGCACCTGCATCAGCGATTGTCCGATTCATCAGCAATCGTCAAATGGTCCATTCGTTTCACATTCAATACCATGGTGTATCACGTTTAAGTCTGAAAGGAGGAACAAACCCGTGAACCAGACCGGCCATTTCCCATCCATCAGGTGTTTTAATCCTTTAATGTCGCTTTGGCTTTCGGCGCCGTATGATTGACAGGGGACATTCCCTGTCAAACCGGTGCAAAGCACCGGGCCATCTCCTGAAACCGGGAAAATGGAGATGCTTTTTCTTAAAATCGATATCGACCCTTATACCAATTCTGTTGTTTCTGCCGAGATTATCTTTCCGCCGGCAGATAATAAGGAAGGAGGTAATCTGTAAAATGGATCCTGTGTTGGATATTTTGACTGGTGAGCCGAGCCAGATTGGAAATACCCTGGCTGGCGAGCCTCTTTCTGTTTCCCCTTGTGGCAGTTCTTATTCCGTATGGATTCGATGAAACTGCCATTCACTGCCAGATGTACACCTGTAAGTCAGAAATGCCGAAACACCTCTGATTTTTTTCGGCGGTCGGATACCGGTGTCCCTCTGAACCAACATACTACTTTTGCCAAGGAGGAATCCGATGATTAAGTACGAGTTTATCCCAAAGACTAGCATAGCGTATGTTGATGTCGACCTTGTGGATGCCTTTGAAGGAACAACCGGCCCGAGTGACTTCGTTGTTAATGCAGCGACTGAAGCCCAGACTGCCATCCTTGTCATTCTGAGCAGGATGTTCACCACAATCGATTACCTCTTGAGCAGAGGCAGGTCTATGCCTGAAGAACACAGGAAAGTGATTAAAGAAAGTCTGATAGAAATTGCCTGTCAGGCTGTTACTCTGGAGCTTTTTGATGAGTTTCTGGAATCAACACAGCAGAAAGACCGAATAAAGTAAGGATCTGCTCTGTTCCGAAACGTACCATGGCAGGCAACGGTAACATGGAGTTGTTCATCCGGGGTTCCGGGCACCTGACTGATTCAGTCTGGATGAGACTGATGCCAGCGCAAAGGAAAACGGTGTTGACGGTATCAGGGAAATCGCTGATCAGCACCGTTTTTCCCCAGGCATCGTGAAGACGCATCTGCGCTCTTCCATACGTCTCCGTATTCTGGTCAGTTGCAAGTGAGCTCTGCAAATCGGCTATGGAAGAGGCGACCTGAGACAAAGGCGCAGGAGCAGGATGACGAGCCCTGTCAGGGGCTCCATCTCGAAAAAGCCATGCTGTTCGCCCGCGAGTCTGCATGAGCTGTCTCCGGAACTGCCCCGGTAATCCCTTTGTCTCATCGCACGATCACCATAATGAACCGCTTTCGCGCAAGGAGGAAAGAATTATGGAACATGATTTTGATGGAATCTCTGTTGTTCCCGATACAAAGGATGTTGCAATTTCAATATCCTCGTATAACGCTGATTTCCTCAGTAACCTGCTGGGAATGATCTATGTCAAAGGCGATCTGATCAGTAAGGCAACCATCGGGAAATTCTCCATGTCAGATGCTGCCTTTATCGTTTTTGACCAGGGGTATGAGCGAAATGTTGACGGCATTCTGAGAATGCTGAATGCGGCAGGCGAGCAAGCTGTATGCGGACTGAAGTTTGAAAATGACCGTATCATTTTCTCGGGGTTTCCGCCGGCAAGGACGCCTGCAGAATTAAAGGCTCATCAGGATCTTGCTGTTGCAATGACCCGCTATGCCCTCCGGGCAAGAAATATCCACGTCAAGTCTGCCTGCAGCGACCGTTCTGACAGGTACGCTTTTTCCTGCTGGCTCAAATCTACGTTGAATCTGACCGGAAACAGGTACAGGAAGACGAGGGAGATTCTCACTCGAAACCTGGAGGGTTATGCAGCCTTTGCCAATTCAGAAAAGAAGGCAAAGTGGAGTGAAAACCGGAAGCGGATAAAGCTGGAGCAGCAAATGAAGGTAACACAGTTAGAGGAGGAAATTCAGAAACTCCGGCACGAAAACCGGATGCTGCAGGACAAGCTCGTTTCGTTCACGGACCATCCGCCGGATGCTGCAGCTGCCGTGTAATTATACAGGTTCTTCTTCCGGAACCCGTATATCACACAGGAAGCGATTCATCCGTCACTTCCACCGTGTATCCGCACTTCCGATTCCCCGGGTGTACTGTGTAAACAGCAGGACGGTTATTCAGAATCTGCTGTATTCATCCAGGGGAGCCGGAAGCACCGACCATCTGTCTGTCCGGTATTCCAATTGCTGACCCGCCCTGGAAATCTGTCTGCGAAACAGGTTCCGGCACGGAAAAAGGGTATGCAGAGAGCGGCCACTCTCTGCATACCGATATAGACATCAACCTTCTCCCGAAGGTGAAATCTAACGAAATATATCACCTTTCCCTTTGTAAATCAAGAATTGAACTTTTGTCCCGAGGCTTCGTGTCAATTGGACGCGAGCTCACAAAAGTCGAGGAGGTCTGCCATGTAAATACAAACAGAATAAACAGGCCTGTGCGTTGTTCGTATTGCCCCCTCTCTCAGCTATTGTCTGTCGGCAGTTATGAGAGAGGCAGGCCTGAACTGCGAAGCGAGAAAGGCTGTATCCATCTGAATGAAATGAACCATGTTATGGAGGTTATCCATGAAGTACATGCATAATGAGCACTATCCGGTTCAGAGAGAACGCCTGACTGAAAATCTGACAGGCCGGTATCTCTCTCTGATTCAGGTATCAAGGATGCTGGATGAAGGAGATCTCAGCAAATTCTACAGTGCAATTGAAGATCACCTGATAACCCCGCTGTACCCTGTTGTGGGTTTTCCCCACGGCGGATCAAAGCAGGAAAAGTCCGACTTTCACAACAGTGTCATGATTCCCCTGTCTGCATTGCCGGATTATCTTGTTATTCAGTATCTGGAAGAAGAGGTATCCGATTCGCTTCTCCCCCTGGATCTTGTAAGCGTTCTGCAGGGAGATGTGAATCGCCGGTCCCTGGTTGAGCAGCTGGTTGACGAAATCACCGCCATCCGGGAAATCGAGCAGCGCCATCTTTTTGCCTATTCTGCAGGTTCGCTCAGCGATATCACCGGGCAGATTCTGGAGGAGCATCAGCTGAGTCAGGACAAGTTTGAGCGAATCAGGAACTACCTGAAGGACATTCACTGCCTTGATGTGTTCCTGCCCAAACCGGACAGTTCCGGTCCTGCGTGTCAATGCCGCACAGGCGAAACCGGCATTTCGGACAATGGTTTCGGACGTAACCACCGGCTTCTGTGTCCCGGTGCAATCGACCGGATTCACCATATACTCTGTCAACCGAATCACGGTTCGTATCCAAAGATTCTGAATCAGATCCGGACAGAGTCAGAAACAGAGGGTGCCGCTCTCTGTGCACACTGTATCCACAGGCCGGATACACAGGAACATCTCGAGGCGAAGGCGCTGATTCGCGAGCGTTTTCCTGACTGTCCCCTCCGCGTCTGCTATGGACCGTATGAGCATATGGTCTGTCCTACGGATAAAGGGGTCATTGGTGAATACGAAAACCTGACAATGAGAAAGGAAAGTCCGTATCTGTTCCAGAACGGCAGCGAGCTCTGCCTGTACAGGAACGGCGAACCTGTTCGCTCCTGTACTTCCCGGTACGGACAGGTATGGTTTGTCTCCAGTTTTTC
>JAFUBF010000258.1 GCA_017460325.1 Clostridia bacterium
CATCGGAATTCTCCTCGCCTTCCGGCTCAACGACCTGAAGAATCACAACCTCATCCTCTTCATCCGGCAGGAGCACGACGTACTCGTTTCCCTCATACTCGATGGATGCGCAGAACTCAAACTCCACATCGTTCCCATCTTCATCGGTCAGAACAACTTTCTCATCTTCGTCGTAAGGACGTTCAAACTCTTCGTTCATTTCGGTTCCCTCCCCCAATCAGCACACATTTCATGGTCAGATACGACCAGATATAGTATACCATATACACCCAATGAATACAATCCCAATATCCGAAATATCAGGTATCGTTCAGGAACGGCTTCATGGTATCTTTGTAACACAGGCGTCCGAAATCATCAAAAGCAAGACAGATCGGCTCAGAATCCGTGTATTTAAGGATTTCATCCATATGGACACTTTCTCTGAAACTGAGGAACGTATAACTGACGCCTGTCCGTTTGGCCCTCCCGGTCCGGCCGATACGATGAACGTAGTACTCCTTTTTCTCCGGAAGATCATAATTGATGACTGCTTCCACATCATCCACGTCAATCCCGCGTGCCGCAATATCCGTTGCAACAAGCAGATCAAATTTTTCCTCACGGAATCCTCTCATGACCGCATTCCGCTGTGACTGTTTTACATCGCCATGCAGACACTCGGCACTGTATCCCAGTTTTTTGAGCCGGTCCGTCAGGCGCTGGGTCATATCTTTCGTGTTGCAGAAAATCATGCTTCTTCTGAAATCCCCTGTATCCAGCAGGTACAGGAGGTGATCATACTTATCCTTCGGATCGGTGTCAATGATGTATTCCGTAATTTTCGGCTTATCCTCCTCAAGCGCCCTGACCACCAGCTCCACGGGCTCATGCTGATGTTTCCATGAAATCGTCATGACATCCTGATTTGTCGTTGCACTGAACATCACCAGCTGACGGTCGGGAGATACGCAGCCGATAATTTTCTCAACGTCCTCGACAAAGCCCATTTTCAGCATTTCATCCGCCTCATCCAGAACCAGCGTATGCACCGCATGGAGGCTGATATTGTGTCTCTTCATATGGTCCAGGAGACGCCCGGGGGTGGCAACAATGATCTGCGGCTTTTTCTGGAGGACTGCCAGCTGCTTGCGGAAGGGCTGCCCGCCGTAAATGACCGCGATTCTGACACCCTTTATGAAATGTGCCAGATCTGAAAGATCATCCGCAATCTGCTGTGCCAGTTCCCTTGTGGGCGCCAGCACCAGTTCCTGAGGATTCGGATCCTTCAGGTTAACATACTCAAGCATCGGAATTCCGAAACCGAGGGTCTTTCCCGTTCCCGTCGGGGCAATCGCAATGATATCATTCCCATCCATCATATAAGGAATGCATTTTTCCTGAATGGAGGTCAGTTCACGGAAATTGAGCCATTCAAAGGCTTTGATCACCTCCGGACTGATATCCATCTGTTTCAGTTTCTCAGCGCCACTGTTCATTCTCGGGCTTTCCTTCCCTGTTAACGTGCCCTTCCCTCACCTATTCATTGTTGCGGGAACTGCGAAGATCAAGCGTCTTTTTATGATTGGTTACATTCAGCACCAGCGCAATGCCGGCCATGTTCACGACCAGATTCGTTCCTCCGTAACTGATAAACGGCAACGGAATACCGGTAATCGGCATAACCCCGATGCACATGCCCACGTTCTGAAGCAGCTGGAACGACCACATCGCCACGATGCCCACGAGCACGAGCTTGGCGAAGGGCGAGTCGACGCGCTGCGCCAGCGAGATGGTGGAGAAGAGCATCCAGCCATAGAGGCCGAGGAGGACGCGGCAGCCGAGGAAGCCGGCGGGGAGGCCCTTGGCGTCGAGGG
>JAFUBF010000259.1 GCA_017460325.1 Clostridia bacterium
GAATGGGATGGAGAAATTCGGACAGTTTACCCTGGACAGGGAACGGGATATTGTGGTGGATGTGTTCCGGCACGGTGAGGGGCTTTCGTATGTCCTCAGAACGCCCAACCATCATACAGGCAATCTGATCACGAACCTGGCGGCTCTCTGCCAACTGCCCCTCAGTGAGGATGAGCACGGGCTCAGGGTGATTCGCGGAGAGATCCCGTGTTATATCAACCGGTACAATGAACGCCTGTTTATTTTCCGGCTGGGCAATACCAAGGTGGCGAATCTTTATCCGGATGGCCGGATTGAAATGAAGGCGTCGATTCCGGCAATTTCCAAGACCCTGATGAGCCAGACCAAGGATTACAAGCTGGGCGTTGCCCGGACGATTGTCAAAACGTACATAAGAAGTGAATGTAAGTTTGAAACAGATGTGCATACGCACATGAACGGGAATCTTGATCCGGATGTGCTGATTGCCCTGGGGATCTGGCATCAGATTCGGTATCCGCTTTACTACATGAAGAAGCTGCAGCTGCGGTGCACCGATGAGCAGTGGGCACGGCTTGAGGCGCAGAGGGCGCAGGTTGCCCCGATCTTTGCGGACTCAGGCCTGACCGGCCGGTATCTGGAGCGCCGGATCGATGACCATACGTTCATCAATTTTGCGGACCTGATTCTGGGAAACCCGGATGAGGCATTTTACAACATCGAACGGATCCGTCCTTCCCTGACGGTGCCCAAGGACGGGCAGGCTGTCTTTGCCAATCTTGAGAAAGTCTACCTGTACCGGTATGTCTTTACCAAGGGCCAGCCCAGTTCGGACCGGATCGCCCTGACCGGAACGGAAACGTTACCGCATCCTCAGGTCGCCGCGCTGCTGGCGGAAATCCGGGCAGATCACCTGCGGCCTGAGTACCGGAACAATACGCTCTTTGAGGACAAGCTCCTCTGGGCCGCGCGGACCTATGCCGCCTGCGGCATCCGTTACGTGGAGATCTCGGATACGACCCTGGTCAAGGAAGGGGAAGCGTTTGAAATGCTCCGGCAGATCCACAGGGTCATGCCGGCCGTCTTTGCAGAGACGGGGACCATGATCCGTTTTCTGGCCGGCATCCGGCGGATTCCTCTGACCATTGTCAGGGACAGCGTAACGGGGGAGGATTATTTCCGTGACAACCTGCGGGTTCTCCGAACGGTGGCCACTGATCCGTACGTGGCGGGAGCGGACATCCTGGGAGAGGAAATCAATGATATTCAGGAACTGCAGCCGGTGATCCGGGAGCTGGTCCGGATTGCAGGCACGGAGGAAGGGTTTGTGATCCGCATTCATGCCGGTGAGAACGACAGCCTGCGGGACAATGTGGAAAACAGTATCCGGTGTGTCCGGGAGGCACTGGGGCCGGGGCAGAACATGCCCTGTCTGCGTCTCGGGCACGGACTGTATACAGCCAATCTCAATTCGGCCAAGGGAAAACGGCTGCTCAGTGCCCTCAGGGAAAACGGGGTGATTCTGGAATTTCAGATTTCTTCCAATGTACGCCTGAACAACCTGAGCGATCTCAACGCCCATCCGCTGAAGCAGTATCTCAGGGAGGGAGTTGCCTGTGTGCAGGGAACCGACGGAGGTGCCCTGTACGGGACGGATTCCATTGATGAGGAGCTGTCACTTGAAAAGCTGCTGGACCTCAGCTTTGAGGAACTGAAGCAGATGCGGGAGACGGACCGGAAGGTATTGCAGCTGGGCATGGAGGATTTTAACCGGAAAAGCCGTGCGTTTCAAGGCGGACAGGATGTGGCCTGTTTCTATTCAGACCGGCTTGCCGGAACGCCCCGGCCCGAGATCGCGCTGTGGCAGACCTCTCACAGCGTCCAGGCACAGAGCGAACTGGCGGACCGGATTGCAGCGTGGCCGCAGGGCCTTCCGGTCATTGTGGCCGGCGGCAGTTTCAACAACAGTCAGCACCGAACGGTCATGAGTGACACGGGCCGGGAGGTGATTGATGCCTGCCTTGAGCGGCTGGATCCGGAAAAGGTGTTTTTCGTGATCGGCCACCGCCTGACCGGCTATGAGCGGTATCTGGTGGAGCAGAACCGGGGACGGTTCCGGATCTTTGCCATCGTACCGACATTGCTGTCGCCGGCCGAGAGCCGCCGGCTCCGCAAGGCCGGCGTGGGCATCCGGGTATCCATTGAGCCGGCCGGGATCAGCCTGTACAAGAGCTTTGCGTATGAACTGTTCAAGCGGCGATCCTGTGCGGTGCTGGCGCTGGACGGGAACTCGGCAGCGGCCAATCTCCTGCAGGAGGCCCGAAACGGGCGGTACCGGAGTCTGATCCTGGTGGACGGGCATTCCCGGGCGCTGATTTCAAAGGCGCAGACGCTTCAGGGATATGTTCATCTGATGAAAAGCCCGGTGTGGACGGCCGAACAGGTCAATGCCTGGCAGGATAGAAGTGAATCAAACAGATAAAAACGTCCGGGGTCCGACTGAATCGGGCTCCGGACGTCTTTGTATTATCAGGATTCCAGGACGCGAAGGAGGGCATCGGAGAAGGCGGCACAGGTGGCACCGTCCCGAAGGCCGGTGACGAGGATTCCGTGCTCCTTGACGGCAGTGACGGCCTGACGCAGCCGATTTGCCTTATCGACGCAGCCGATGTGGTCGAGCATCATGGCAGTGGCCTGCAGAATGCTTTCCGGATTGGCATAGGCGCCAAGGCCATCCTCAATCATGCGGGGGGCCGAACCGTGGATGGACTCGAACATAGCGTAGCGGCTGCCGATATTGGAGCTGCCTGCCGTGCCGACGCCACCCTGAAGCTGGGCGGCCTCATCCGTCAGGATATCGCCGTAGAGGTTGGGGGCCACGATGACCTTGAAATGACTGCGGAGCGCAGGATTGACCAGATTGGCAGCCATGATGTCCACGAAATATTCCTCTGTTGTAATTTCCGGATACTCGCTGGCCACCTCGTGGCAGAGTTTGGAGAAAAGGCCGTCCGTCTTTTTCATGATGTTGGCCTTCGTCACAATGGTCACGTGCCGGCGCCCGGTGGTGCGGGCGAATTCATAGGCCGCCCGGGCGATCCGTCTGGTACCGGCATACGTGGTGACCTTGAAATCCATGTTCAGGAGGTTGTCGACCTCGATGCCGCTGGAACCGATGGCGTATTCGCCCTCGGTATTTTCCCGGAAGAAGGTCCAGTCAATGCCCTCCTCGGGGACGGTAACCGGGCGGATGTTGGCAAACAGATCCAGCGCCTTCCGAAGCGTAACGTTGGCACTGGTCATGGTGCCGCCCAGCGGCGTGGTGGTGGGTCCCTTCAGGAGCACGGGGCAGGATTTGATTACCTCCAGCGTCTCGGAGGGAACGCTTTCGTTTCTGGCCAGACGGTTTTCAATGGTCAGGCCTTCAACGGGAACCAGGACAATCTCGCCGCGGGCGATTTCATCGCGGAGAAGGAGGCGGAGGGCAGACTCCGCACAGGCCGTGATGGTCGGGCCGATGCCATCCCCCGGGGCGATGGCAATGCGCAGGGGACGGGCGGTAAAGTCAAAAGCTTCGGTCTGTTCGAGCCGCTGTGCACGCTCGATCTGTTCGTTCAGCAGTTTTTCATAGTGGGCGAGAATGGCTTTGGTGTCCATAAAAGAGGGCCTCCTGTTTCATTGGCTTTATTGATGTTCAGATGGCTGCCGAGACATTCACGCCGGCTCTGGCCTGGTCGAGAATGTGCTTTCTGGCATGCTGGATATGGGTAATTGTCAGTTCTTCCGCTTTCTTCGAATCCCGGGCTGCGATGGCCTCGTAAATGGCGTTATGTTCGGAAAGAGACTCGGTGGCGCGGGATGGTGTTGAGATGGAAACACGGCGGTACTTCATGATCTTGCGGTGAAGCTGACCGAGAATGTCCTTGAACGTTCCGCTGCCGCAGTTTTCATAGATGATGCGATGAAAGCGGCTGTCCATGTTCTTGATAAGGTCCGGTTCCTTTCGGAGCGTGTAGAATTCCTGCAGGTCCAGGGTTTCCTTCAGTTCCCGGATGGCATCCCCGCTCATGTTCTGAGCGGCCCGGGCCACGGCCATTCCCTCAATCTGCAGGCGGATATCATAGATGTCCGCAATATCCGCCGGTAGAATCCCGATGACGCGGGCGCCCCTCGGGGTCATTTCAATGATATGCTCTGTGGCCAGGCGCTTGAGCGCCTCCCGGATGGGGGTGCGGGAAACCGCCATTTTTTCACTGAGCCGGGATTCGGTCAGAAACTCGCCGCGCTCGTAAACGCCGCTGAGGATATCGGTTTCAAGGGCATCGAAAACCTGATCGGCCAGAGAAATCATCTGGTGAGGCCGGTTTACTTGCTGTTCCATATTTCCTCCAGTGCTGCGGGCTTTACCGCTTTGAAAGCCGGCCGCCCGTCAGTTCCTCTATTTTTTCCTCCAGTTCCTGATCGCTCATGGAAGCCACCCGTCCGGCGGCATACTGCGCATCGATCCAGGCCTTCAGCTGAGTGGTCAGATCATCCTGCTTGCTGATCATCTCATCGCCTTCCAGCCCGTAATGGTTGTTGACCCAGAAGGCGATGCCGGCCAGGCCGCTGTTCTGACCGATCATGACGGTGGCGGGCTTGTTCAGGATTTTTTTCGTGTTGAAGATATTGTAGATTTCCTCATCTTTCATGAGGCCGTCCGCATGAATGCCCGCCCGGGTCTGATTGAAGCAGCGCCCAACGAAGGGCTGCATGGGCGGAATCTCATAACCGATGACATTCTGGTAATAGTCGGCGATTTCGGTGATGACCGTGAGGTCCATGCCATCCAGAGATCCGCGCAGGGAAGCGTATTCCATGCACATCGCCTCCACCGGTACGTTTCCGGTCCGTTCACCGATCCCCAGCAGGGAGCAGTTGACGGCGCTGGCTCCGTACAGCCAGGCGGTGCTGGCATTGGCGACGGCCTTGTAGAAATCATTGTGGCCGTGCCATTCCAGCAGGTCGCTGTCCACATCCGCATAATGCTGCAGGCCGTAGATGATGCCGGGGACGGACCGGGGCAGTGCAACCTCCGGATAGGGAACTCCGTATCCCATGGTGTCGCAGGCCCGGATCCGGACCGGGATGCCGGCCTCCCGACTCATTTTCATCAGCTCACAGACAAAGGGAACGACGAAGCCGTAGAAATCGGCCCGGGTCACATCCTCCAGATGGCATCTGGGCATGACACCGGATTCAAAGGCCAGGGCGACGGTATCCAGATACTTGCGCATGGCCTGACTGCGGGTCAGTTTCATCTTCTTGAAAATGTGATAGTCACTGCAGCTGACCAGGATGCCCGTTTCCCGGATGCCCAGATCCCGGACCAGCTTGAAATCTTCTTTGGAAGCGCGAATCCAGGTGGTGATTTCGGGGAATCGGAAACCCAGATCCTGACAGCGCTTTATGGCCTCCCGGTCTTTTTCCGAGTAGGCGAAGAACTCGGTCTGGCGGATGATGCCGTAAGGCCCACCCAGACGGTTCATGAATTTGTAGAGATCCACGATCTGATCGACGGTGTACGGGTTAATGGCCTGCTGTCCGTCGCGGAAAGTGGTGTCCGTAATCCAGATCTCCTCCGGCATGCTCATGGGAACACGGCGGTGGTTAAAGGGGATCTTCGGGACGGTTTCATAGTCGTAGATATCCCGGTACAGGTTCGGATTTTCCACGTCCTGCAAGGAATAACGGTAGTTTTTCTGCTCGAGGAGGTTGGTCCTTGAGGAGATTTCCAGCATTACGCTCACCTCGGATTTGTATTTCTGTATACAAGTATATATCCATACCGATGTGCTGTCAACAGGAAATTTTCGGGGACCTGACAGAATGTCAATTAAGCATCGCCTGTACAGACGAAAAAACAGGCCTGCCACTGGCAGGCCTGTTGACAAAGTGAAAGAAAATCGGGGCGAAATCAGGGGAGAGAGGCACCCAGCCGGTTGCAGATGATCTGAAGGAGATCGTTTTCAATTTCGGAAAGGGCGTGCCCCTCCCGGTAACAAAGATACAGAGGGTGGAGGTTGTCCGGATCATCCAGCGGATAGACGTTCAGGGGATAATCCGGGGTGAGGGTATCGGGGAGGTAGGAGTCGGGCATCAGGAAAACCGTGCGGGTGAGAGCGGTCAGGCGCCTGGCAGTTTCCATATTATGCGTCTCAAGGATGATGTTGGGTGACATGGCGTAGCGCTCGAACAGGCGGTTCTGAATGATACGGACGGGATGTTCCGGATTCATGCTGATGAAATTTTCCCCCACGGCCAGCAGAAGACTGATGGGGGTCCCGTTGGGAACGGTTTTCGCCAGGTCGGTATCTCTGGCGGCGAGGAGAACGATGTGTTCGTTTTCAATCAGGCGGTAGATGAGGCGGTTGCGTTTGTTGTTGGTGGAGACCATGGCCAGATCACACCGCCCGTCCAGGACCAGGCGTTCAAGGGACGAACTGACATCCTCCATCAGGGTGATGCGCACATTCGGGTTTCGGCGGCAAAACTCCGGGATGACCTTGGGCATGAGGTGGAGACTGCGCTGGGAGGAGACGCCGAAGGAAAAGTGCTCGGATATTTCCCCTTTGGCGGCAGCCAGCCGGGTGTGCAGATTCTGGTCGATGAGCAGGATCTGGTTGGCGTAATCCACAAAAAGCCGTCCGGCGTGGGTCAGTTCCACCGGTGTGGTCAGACGGTTAAACAGCGTTGCCCCCAGTTCCGATTCCACCTGTTTGATGGTCTGGGAAAGGGCCGGCTGGGAAATGAAAAGTTTCTTGCTCGCGGCGGTAAAGGAACCCTCGCGGACAACAGTCAGGACAATGTTCATGTGTTTTTGCGTAATCATGAGACACCTCCCTGATAAAAATAGGTAATAACAGGTATTTTCCACCCGCAAGTAGAGGAAAGGATCATAGGAATATTCTGAATTATACCATAAGATTTACCTTATAACAAACATATAAAAAAAAGTATTTGCACTTCAAACTTCTTTACTTTATCATGGGTTCAGAGAGCCGGCCTCTTTATGTTTTGGCGGGTCGGTCGAAGGGAAGTTCGGACAATTGTCCGAAGAATATGGGAGGAAAGAATTATGAAAAAAATCCTGTCTCTCGTTCTTGCACTGGTGATGGTTCTCGGCGTGTGTGCTCTGGCCTCTGCCGACGACTGGAAGTTCGAGCGCAAGATCGAAATCGTATGTCCCTGGGGCCTTGGCGGCGGCGCTGACAGCACCATCCGTCCGATGGCAACGCTGCTTCAGAACAACCTGGGCGTTCCGGTTGAGGTTCGCAACGAGACTGGCGGCAGCGGCGTTACCGGCGCTACCTATGCGTTCAAGCAGCCCGCTGATGGCTATACTTTCCTGCTCGGCACCCAGTC
>JAFUBF010000260.1 GCA_017460325.1 Clostridia bacterium
GGACCGTTAGAGGATCACATAGTCTGATTGTAAAACTACCCGTGGCACTATCTATGTGTCATGGGATAGGCGTCATGCCATAAATTGATCCATGTTTCTTGCCGTTCCCCGCCATACAGGGGAGGTAAGGATGTGAATAGTAACTTCCTGTCTGCTTTGTCCCCGGTGCACTGGATAAAAAAGAATTGGACGCCGGAATACTGACGTGATATACTGTACCCGTGGAAATGCAGTTTCAGCCTCTGTCCCTTACCGGGACGGGCTTTATGTATCGTTGAGAATGGAGCTGACTCATGAGAAAAGGCCTATTATTTATAGAAAACAAACAGGGAAGGACAATTGCCGGACTGATTCTGGCGCTCCTGCTGTTGTGCCTCTCGGGACTGGCCCTGGCGGATCAGCGCGTCGAGGCGCTGCTGGCCGTGGCGGTCAGTGAGCTTGGCTATCAGGCCACCAAGGGAGGATACACCAAATACGGGGAATGGGGCGGAAAAGCGTACGGCGAGTACTGCTCCGAGTTCATTTCCTGGTGCGTCAATGAAGCGGATGAACGGTACGGGCTCAGCATGCTGGGAACGGACTATCCCCTTCAGACCAGCTGTGAGGGCGGCGCGAACTGGTATAAGGAGCGCGGCCGGTACATTACCGTAAACGGCGGACTTCGCGGGGAAGACGGTCAGTTCTGGACGGCGGACGGGGTTTCTGTCAGGGACCGGCCCTATGTTCCCCAGCCGGGGGATCTGGTGTACATCGAGTGGTATGCCTATAACCGGCTGGACCATACCGGAATCGTGGAGTTTCTGACCCGGGACACGGATGGGACCATTCTGATTCATACCATTGAGGGAAACAACAAGGAGCTGGGCATCTCGCCCACCAATGTGGCGCGGTACACGTATCGCATTGATGATGCCTCCATTCGCGGATACGGCGTCATGACGGAGGGCCTGGTGGGTCGCCGCCTTGAGAAGGGGGCCTCCGGCGAGGATGTCATCTATTTTCAGAAAAGCCTGATTGCCCTGGGGTATTACAGTGGGGAGGCGGCCGGCAAGTACGGAAAGGCGACGGAGACGGCCTGCAAGGACTTCCAGAAAGCCATGGGTCTCACTGCCACAGGGGTAGCGGACCAGGATACCTGGCGGAAACTGGCGGAGGAAGTTCAGACCCGGGCCCGGGAGGCAGAGGAAAAAGCGGTTGCCCGCGCCGAGGCGGAGGCCGCCAAAATGGTGAATACCGCCCTTGAGGCGATTCAGAATTCCTGGTTTGGCGATTTCAACCCCTATGAGGAACAGGTTGTCTGGAACCGCCTCATGACCCCGGTCACCGTCCTTGATGTGGGACCGACGGAAAAAGTGTATCTGTCCAACGCCCCGAACGGGAAACAGAAGACCAATGATGCCCATCGCGGCTTTTTCTACGGGACGTCCGTGGCAGTCCGGGTGTTGGAGGAGCAGGACGGATGGGTCAAAATCGAGGCGTACAACGACTGTGATGAACTCGAACAGGGCTGGGTCCGGGCCCGCCGGATCAAGACGGTAACGCCCAATCCCACGTACGGCATTGTCGTAGACAAAATGACTCAGCGCCTCTTCCTGTACCGGGAGGGGAAACTGCTGACCACGCTGCTGATTTCCACCGGGACCACCAAGGGCGTGAACGAGGACTTCAACGAGACCGCCTCCGGCGAATTTTTCCTCTGTTCCTGGACCGGCGGCTTCTGGGCAGGGGATCTCTGGTGCAACTATGCCATCCGGTTTAACGGAGGGGATCTTCTGCACCTGGTGCCCTCCATTATCGTCCAGGACGGGACGGAAAACGGACGGGAGGATTTCACCCGGTGCGAAAACGCCCTGGGAACCAAGGCCAGTCACGGCTGTATCCGGGTGCAGCGGGTGGAAAACGAAGACGGATATAACCATCTCTGGATCTGGAATAACCTCCGGGGACAGAAAAACGTCAAGATCATCGTCTGGGACGAAGACGGACGGAAGCTCTCCGTGGTTCCGACGGACACCCCCATGTACTATAACCCGAAAGGCGGCGTCAAGTACCACACGACGGCCAGGTGCACCAGTGTCAGAAGTACCTATCTGCCTCTGACCGGCATTACATACGGGGACCTGTCCAGGTATCCCTATACCGAGCTGAGCCCCTGCGGGGTCTGCGGCGCACCCGAACGCCCTGAATACATTCAGGCGTGGAATCAGGCCATTGATGCGGCCCGGGCCCAGCTGCAGGGCACACAGAACTCCGCCCTGATCCCCACCGATGCCGCATTGCCCGCACAGGGCCAGACGAACGGTGCGGTCCTGTACCCCGCGGATACCTCGGGCACAGTGTCCGCCGGCCAGAGCCAGAACACGTTGTATCCGGCGTCCGCGTCGGGCACAGTGACAATGGACCCGACTCAGATCTATCCCACCGACACGACGGGTACAGGAATCACCGGCTCGACCCAGAATGGCCAGGTTCCCGCGGCTGCATATTCCGGGGACGCCTCTGCCCTGACGCAGAATCAGGCGGCTTCCAATCTGATTCCGACGGATCAGACTGTGCTCAGACAGGTGCCCTCTGACCAGCTTGGGTTTGAGGAGGGCACGCAGTCGCAGAATGCACTGCCCGGGGACCTTTTCCAGATGGATCAGAGTCAGCTCAAACAGATTCCGCTGAATCAGATCGATCCGGGAACGGAACAGTGATGCGGCCGGGAACGGTTCTGAACGGAGGTGACATGGATGAGCCAGGAAGGGAGGCAGCTGCACCTGAATGCCTTAAACCGTGCCTTTGAAAAGGCTTTTTCCCATACGGCCTCCAGGGAAACGCTGCTGGATCTTCTCAGCTGTATGGGCGAGGAACTGGGCTGCGACCGGATCAGTATCTTTGAACTGAACATGGACAGGACCTGCGACAATACGTATGAATGGTGTTCGCCGGGGAAAACGCACCTGCGGGAACTGATGCAGTCCATTCCGCTGAGCACCTTTGATGACTGGATGGAGATCCTGAGCAGACAGGAATTTATCTGTATCCGGGACCTTGAAAGCGTCCGGGTCAATGAGCCGGATGTGTACGCGCTTTTCCACGCACAGCAGGTAAACGCCGTGATTGTGGCACGCCTGGCGTTCCACGGACGGGATATCGGCTTCTTTATCCTTGAAAATCCCGATGAGGAAACCCTCGGGGAGGCGGAGTCTGTTCTGCCGGGGATGCGGTACATCCTTTCCTCTCTGGTATACAGCGACCATCTGCTGCGAAAGCTGGAACGGATGGGGTATCTGGACCATCTCACCAATACGGGCAACCGGCTCGGTCTGCAGGAATGCTTTGACCGGCTCGATCCCGACAGATCCCTCGGACTGATCTTCTGCGAGGTCCTCGGATGGAAGCAGAACGATCACCGGCTGACGGAGATCCAGGAGGAGCAGGCCCTGATCCGAACCGGGGAGATTCTCTCGGGTCTGTTTGATGAGGAACACACGTTCCGGATCGCGCCGGATGAGTTTCTTGCCCTGATCCCCGAGACGGACCGGGAATCCGTGGACTTTCAGGTCCATTCGCTGCGGCATCTGCTGGATGAACACGATCTGCTGGCGGCCGTTGGCTCGGTCTATACGGATCGGGTTGGAAATTGTCACGACGGACTGGTGCGCCAGGCGCACCTGATGGCCCACAACGAGATTCGCGCCCTGACCCTGGGACGGGAACAGGCAGGAAATACGGTGGAGGCGGCCGGGGACAATGATCTGGCGCATATTCCGCTTTACCGGATGGACGCGTTTTTCCGTCAGGCGCCGAAGCATTTCAGCGATTTCTATGATGAGGCGCTGCTGACGGTGGTCGTGGATGTCAATTATTTCCGGCTGTACAACGACATCTTCGGCCGGAAAGCGGGGAATCATCTTCTCGAGCAGCTGGCGGAGAATCTCCGCCTGTTTACCGGAGAACGGCTGGGCATTGCCGGCTATCTGGGAGGGGACAATTTCATCGCGGTGATTCCGACGCGGGAGAAAAGTGAGGAAAAGCTGGGGCCGCTCCTTGAGGAGATGGCCCGGGCCCTCAGGTGCCCGGAGGGGTTCCCGCCGGTCCTGGGTGCCTATCTCTCGACGGACCGGCAGGAAACGCTGGTGGCCATGTACGATCATGCCCTGACGGCCCTCAAGGACATCAAGGGCAGCTATGTGGACACGTACCGCTTTTACGACGTGGAGCATTACCGCCGGGAACGGGATTCCTAGGTCCTGATGCTCGAGGCCCGAAAAGGCCTTGAAGACGGGGAATTCCTGTTTTACCTGCAGCCGCAGGTGGATGAACGGAACGGGAAAATCGTGGGGGCGGAGGCGCTCAGCCGCTGGATACACAAAGGGCAACTGGTTTCCCCGGCACAGTACATTCCGGTGCTTGAAAAGAGCGGGTACATCTATTCCATGGACTGTTTCATCTGGGAGAGTGTGTGCCGGTGGCTGAAGAGCCTGAAGGAGCGCGGCATACGGCCTCTTCCGGTGTCCGTGAACGTGAGCCGGGTGGATTTCTACTTTACGGATATTGCCGGGACTATCATCGACATGACCCGGAAATACGGGATTGAACCCTCTCTGCTGGGCATTGAAATCACGGAAAGCGCCTTTACGGACAATACCGAGACCATTGTGGAGGCGGTCAGGAAACTGCATGAGGCCGGGTTCAGGGTGCTCATGGATGATTTCGGCTCCGGTTCCTCCAGCCTCAGCATGCTGCACACCGTCCAGCTGGATGTGCTGAAGACCGATATTCGCTTTATGAGCACGGATCTGAGTAACAGCCGTTCCTATTCCATAGTGGGCAGTGTCCTCTCCATGGCGCACATGATCGGGATGATCGTGGTGACGGAGGGGGTTGAGACGGAGCAGCAAAGACAGAATCTGGTTTCAATGGGCGGGAACTTTGCCCAGGGATTCTACTTCTACAAACCGCTTCCTGTAGAGGAGTTTGAACAGCTTCTGCAGGATCCGGACAAGATTAGCGATGCGTTTATCCACGGCATGCATGTGGGGGAAAACCACCTGAAGTTCCGGGATATGATCGGCAGGGGGATGCTCAGTGACACGCTCCTTGACAACATCATCGGCGCATCGGCGGTATACCGGCTTGAACAGGGGAAGCTTTCCCTTGTCCAGTATAACAAGCAGTACAGTGCCCTCAGCGGCCCCGCGTCGGCTCCGGATGCGGTCCCTGACCGGATTGCGGAGGTAAACCGGGAGACCCTCGAACAGCTCTTCGCCAGGGCTGACCGGAATCCCTTTGAAGGGGTGCCGGGCCATATCCGTGTTCCCTGGGAACAGGAGCAGCGGCGAATGGCCATTCGGGTGTTTCTTCTGTACACGGGGGACAGCTATCGCCTCTATTTCATGTCGGCGCAGGAAGAAAACAGCAGCGGACAACCGTTAACGAATCAGAAAGCAGGTTTTTTAGAATGAAACGTGCAGGTCTTTTTCTGGCTTTGTTTGTCATGGCCCTGATTTTCGCATCGGCCGTGGCCGATGTGAATGTTCCCTATAACATTATCACTTTCCTCAACCAGCGGTATTCGTACTATGACATTATGGGATTCGTCAATCCCGTAAACAACAACGATGCCTTTGTGACCATCGACCATGACGGGCAAAACAAACTGGTTGCCTTCCGGTATGAAAACGGGAACTGGAATTACCGGTGGGCGCGGGCGGAGCCGCTTCCCCAGGACGGAGACATCTCTCTTTTCGATGTCTCCAGTCAGTACTATAACGGCATCCGGTTCGGGACCGCCTTCAGCATACGCCAGTCCAATTACGGTGGCGGGTATGAGACGGTATGGGAAAAGAGCGGCACGAAGTGGTACCTGAGAGGGGTGTTCTATTACAACGGAAACAGTGTTCTTCCTCAGGATTCCTTTTACGTCGAGTCAAACGGGATCCGCTATCAGGGAGAGGAGTCGGGCTATTCGAATGTCTACGTGCAGGGAACGGTGCAGACCGATCTTCAGTATTTTGTCTTCTCCACCTTCCCCAAAGATGTTTCCACCATGCGTCGGAAGATCAACCCGGCGCCCGAGATTCCCTACGGAACGCTGAATCCGCAGAATATCAAGTTCCCGGGTGGCCAGAAGTATGATGTCTATTCGGGCCCGGGCGAGTGGTATGTCCGGGGTGCGAACGGCAGGGCCATGGTCTCCACCAACGACTGGATTCAGGTGTTCGGACAGGAAAATGACTGGATTCTGATTCAGTACAGCATCACCAGCGACCATATGCGCTTTGGCTATATTCCGGCGATCTCACTGCCCCGGAATGCCTATGTGGCGCCGTTCAATTTCAATGCCGTTTCGGCTGTGACCAACCGTTACGTGGAGCTGACGGATGATCCGCTGTTTTCTCAGTCCGCCCTGTATTCTCTCTCGGCCGGGACCCGGGTGAGCTGGCTCTCCGTCATGGGGAACTGGGCCTATGTGGAGTATCGGGAAGGGGTCTATGTCAGAGGGTTCGTCCCGATGGATGCCCTGACCACCGGACAGTAAACAAATAACAAAGGCTCTGCCCCTCATGCCTTATGAGAGTCAGAGCCTTTTCACTGCCCGGCAAACCTGAAAGTGGAGAGGAGATGCAGCATGCCGCGTCCGTATACGGGAAAGGAAGCTGTTGGCCGATGCGAGGTGAAGAGGCCGAACGGGAGTATTTATGTTTATGAGCGCACGTCCTGGTACGACCGGGAGGCGAAGAAAACCCGCTCAAAGAGAAGGCTGCTGGGGATCAAAGATCCCGAAACCGGGGAACTGAAAAATACCCGTCAAAAAAAGAAAAGGTCCTTGGCCAGGGCAGGCGAGTCCGGTACTGCCAATCGTAAGGATAATGCGATGATCCGCATCCTGTCCCGGCTCAGCGATGAATCCGGGGTAACGAAGGAGATCGCCGCCAGAGACTGGGGGAACTGGGCCATCCGGGAGAAAATCCTGACACTGGTTTGGGCAACACTTGCATCGGAGAGCGGTTCACAGTGCGGAACGGAGAACTGGACACGTACCTTTCAGCGGGAACTTCCGTACAGGGAGGAGCCGCTGAGCAGGGACATGTGCCGGGAACTGTACCGTGAAATTGGGAATCGTACTGATCTCAGATGGGATGTTTTCAGGCAGAGAGCCC
>JAFUBF010000261.1 GCA_017460325.1 Clostridia bacterium
CAAGGATGGCATCACTGCAGTGAATCAACGTGAGCGAGCCTCCGCAATCCTCCATTTCCTGTTCGGTTGCCAGCAGGACGCGAAGCCCGGCGGAGGAAATGTAATCCACCATTTGCAGGTCCAGGATAATCAGTTGGGTTCCCTTCAGCTCGGCCTGAATACACCGGTCCAGATCCGGGGCGGTTAAGGTGTCAATCCGTTCTTCGGGTTTGAGGTTCAGCGTCGTTCCTTCTTTTTTGACCTGAATTTTCATGCGATATTCCTTTCCTGAAAGTCGTTTTATGCGTCTCGGGGGATGTGGATCAGATCCAGTGCAGGAACTTTCCGGCAATACCAAATACGTAATGAACAATGAAGGTTCCCCAGATGTTTTTCTGCCGGCGGTAAATCAGTCCCAGAGAACCCATCAGGATGGAGGCCCCGATCATGTACATGAGGCCATAGTGCATGTGCAGACAGCCGAAAATGAGGGAGGCAATGAGAATCGCAACAACCCCGCCGGCGCCCTTACTGCCCAGAATCCGCTGCAGATTGGCCTGCAGGGCGCACCGTGCCAGAAACTCCTGATACAGGGCGATCAGGACATACTCAAGCAGATAGGCGGGGCGGTCTTCCCAGCTGAAAAACGCCGTTTCCTTACTGAAGTAGGTACTCCCGAGGGCGATCGTAATGACTTTGGCAATGGCCAGTACGGCCACAATGACAGCCGAAATCCCGACGGCTTCAAGCAGATCCCGCTTCAGGTTGGAGGACTTAAGCCCCATCTCCTTCACGGTAAAGCTTGTAAACTTCAGGTACATGACCAGCGCGATGACGGAGACGATCTCGGCAAAGCGGGAGTAGAACTGGGAGGGGACAGGATTTCCGATGAAGTTGATCAGTGCCTGAGTAAAGATAAACAGGCCCAGAATAACGATGACGCTCAGCAGAACCAGCATGGAATCGTGACGTTTAATCTCAAGATTGTCCGCAACGGTTTCATCCGAGATCGTGATGACCACGCCTTTGGTGTCGCTCCCTTTCAGGAACGAGGAGGTGACGTGGAGACTGTATGCCTTTCCTGCTGCCGTAACAAAGGGTGCCTTCTTCTGGTGGACCGTTTCCTGCTGGTAAATGGCATCCATCATGCACTGGAACAGCGTATCATTCTTCTTGTCCCTGTGCTTTTTCATCAGCACGGAAATGCTCTTGGCTTCCTCCGCAGTCGTCTCAAACATTTTTGAGGCGGAATCGTTGATCTCAATAATCGTGCCTTTGGGCCCGATGACAATGACGCCATTTTCCATGTCCCGCAGGATGCGGGCAGAGATTTCCTCTGTCAGAAGGCCCGTCTGCTGGGGATTTGCATTCTCACTCATCTGGCAAAGCTCCTTTCATTTTACCTTGGCTTTCGGCACCGTGTGACGGATATGGGACATGATTTGACAAACCGGTGCAGGCTTTGCCCACGCCTCTTTGTGCGTCCGGTCCGTTCCGGCAAAGGGGAGGGGGCGGCTTTCAGCCTGGACAAGCCCCTGGTATCAGGGGCTTCCCATACTTTTTCTGCAGAACACTTCCGGGAAAGACCGGGCCTTTCTGCTGCGGTTTCCTCGTTGTCCCGGCGGCGATGATTTCCAGCTACTGCAGGAAAGAAAGACCGACAGGGGGATTGCCTCTATCTTGAATCCTGTACATGACATTTGCATTAGTTTAGCCTCAATTAGCTTCCTTGTCAACCGAAAGAAAACGGAAGGAATTGCCCGTTCTGTGCGTCCGGAACCGGAGAATTGCCCGGGATCAGCGTCTGCTTCGCCGGCATGGATGCTGGCCGGAACAATCCGGATCAGTGGCTGCCATCCGGGCCTGATGAATCCTTTTATCCGGCGGCGGATTCCGGGAAAATGCCCGGCGATGTTTCAGGGAACAGATGACGGAAAACCTTGATTTGATGGCCGGAAAGCATTATGATAGGCAACGCGCAGGAAGTGTTCGCGCAAAACGTGTGAATGCGTCGGTCACAGGTTGTTTACCGGAGGGCCTTCCGCTGACATCGAAGCCGGATCTGTGATGGATCAGGTCGAAGTGCTGCATGCTTGTGCCTTGACGGGTTCAGGGCTGAACTGCGCTGGAACCTGCTGTGGCACCAATCAGAATCAGAAAGAAGAGGATGTTCTGCAATTTCCGTTCCCGGATGCAGACATCCCGGAAAAACGCGATGAAATGTTTCTCCCGAATGCGAAATGTCGCATTCTATTCCGTTGTCGGTACCTCTGCGACCTGTGTGGAATGGTTGATCTTCTTCATTCTGAATCAGGTCTTCGGAATGTCATATGTGCCTGCCCTGATGGTGGCAACGGTTTTCTCCGCTTTTACCAACTGGGCAGTGGGGCGGCTCATCCTGTTTCGCAGCACAGGAAACCCGGTCATGGAGATGGGGAAGATCTACCTGAACAGCATCATCAGTCTGCTCTGGAATCTGCTGTTGATGTGGATCATGGTCGACCGTCTGGGAATGCATCCCATGGTGGCCAAGGTGATCGCGACGCTGATCGGATTTATCTGGAACTATACGATCTGTACCAAAATCATCTACAAAGGAAAAACAAAATTCCAGCCGGACGAAGAAAAGAAGTCCTGATGCGGACTGAAACAGAGAAGGCATGATGTGACGGGGAGCGCCTGAGGGGCTGACTCATCACTCATCTGCCATCGGGAAATTAAAACCGGAGCTGAAAGACAGCCCAGGCACAGGTCTGTTTTCAGCTCCGGTTCTGTGTTTACTTCAGATTCTTTTTCATGTACAGAAGACGCTGAATGACGGTGATGTTGGCAAAAACCGCAATAAGTGCGACGGAAAGATACGGATACCCGATCAGCAGGGAAAAGATCAGCGCGATATAACGTTCCATCCGGGACATGATGCCCAGTTTCATGTTGAGGCCGTAGATCTCACCCTTTGCCCGGGTATACGGAACGATAAACGATCCCATCATGGCCACGATGGACACCGTAACCCAGAGCATGCTGCCTCTTGTCGCGTAGTAAAGCAGGATGCCACCCAGGATCAGGAATTCGGCATAGCGGTCTGTCGTGGAATCCAGAACCGCGCCAAATTCCGTGCCTTTCCCACCGGTGGCCATTCTGGCCATGGCACCGTCAATCCAGTCCAGCAGGGAAAAGAAAGTCAGCAACAGGGCAGCCACCACAAAATGCCCCTTATAGACGAGCCCTAACGGGATGAGATGTCCCACGCAGCCGATGATGGTCACCATGTTGGCGGTAAGCCCCATATTCAGCAGGAATCTGGCACAGCCGTCAGAAACGCTTTTGAACGTCTTGCGAACCTGTTCGGTAAAAGTTAATTTCTGATTATCCATTTACTCACCTTCGTACCGCCGTTCTGCCTGACTCGTCCGGGAAAACCTGACCATCCGGACAGCCCGAATGGAGAAAGGCCCACGTATGACGAATGAGGTGGAACAGGCCAAAATGCGCCCTTCATTATGACACTGAAGGATGATTTTTTTCAAGCTTCTGTTTCGCTCCGTTTCGGCTGCCTGACGGGAATTCGGACTGACCCGGTCAAATTCATGCAGGCCTGTACACAGTGGCTGCCCTATCCCTGTCCCTGCCGACGGGAAATTCCCGGTCATTCCACCATTCTGCCCGGGATTCCGATAATTGACAGCCCTTCCCGCATTTTGTAGTATGTATGTGCATTTGGCATGGCCCGGAAGGCGGGGCTGCTGAGTAAAGAAAGGGGACTTTTAATGGCGACAGATCAGTGGGTCAGGGTGGATTTTCACGTCCACAGTATTGCATCACCGGATTCCCTCTCCCGGGGGGAAGCGCTCTACCGGCGGGCAAAGGAGCGCGGACTCGGAAAGCTGATCCTGACGGATCACAATACGATTTCCGGTGCGCTGGCGCTGCAGAGAGCACATCCGGAGGAGGTGATCGTGGGGGAGGAGATTCTGACGACCCGCGGAGAAATCCTGGCGCTCTTTGTGAAGGAAACGTTACCCAAGGGCATTGAACCCTTAACGGTCCTCCGGCTGTTGAGGGAGCAGGGGGCATTTATTTCCCTCTCCCATCCCTACGCCATGGCGCGACATGGATGGACAGAGGCAGAAATGATGGAGTTTCTTCCGTTTCTGGATGCGATTGAGATTGCCAATGCACGGAATACACCCGGACAGAACCGCCTGGCCATGCAGTTCGCCGCCAGTCACGGTCTGGCCGGTACGGCAGGATCGGATGCACACGGGCTATCGGAACTCGGCGCTATGGGACTGGAACTCCCGGATTTTCATACGGCAGAGGAGCTGCGTCTCTCGATCCGGTCGGCCAGGGTCTTTGGGAGGGAATCTCCCTTTTGGGTCCACCTGTATTCCCGTGCTGCCGTCCTTTACAAGGCGCTGCATCGATGCAAATGATATTTTGAGTAGTGAATTTTATTTGCAGCTGTTTTAAGATCAATTTTTGCCGTCAAGTTTTTTCGATATAGTCTATAACCATTTCCATATTTATTACTTGCGACAGTCACACATTATTTATAAATAATGTGATGTGTGGCTGTCGCTTTTACTTTGACAATGACACATTATTTCTCTATAATATAATGTGCAGTAGTCGAAAGTGAGGTGGCAGTTATGACCGATAAAGAAAAAATCAAAGAACTATTGGAATCTTCGCCGAACGGAATAATTACCGCAGGGCAGGTGACAGCCGCAGGGCTGCACCGCAGTATTTTACAGGAGCTTGTAGAAAATGGGGAGCTATACCGTTTCGGGCGCGGCCTGTATGTGCGCAGCGACGCATGGGAAGATGATTTTTACCTGTTGCAGCGCAAGTACGGGCGCGGGATATACTCAAACGATACCGCGCTGTATCTGCTGGGCTATTCTGACCGCACCCCGGCGCAGTACACCATGACATTCCCGAAAGGCTACAATTCGCCGTCGCTGAAACAGGAAAGCATCAACATAAAACGAGTTGTGCCGGAAAACTATTCTTTTGGTGTGATTGAACTGAAATCCCCCTGCGGCAATCCTATTCGTGCCTATGACCTTGAAAGGACGCTGTGCGACATCCTGCGCGGCAGCGGCAGTGACATTCAGATCGTGGGCGCGGCAATGAAAAAGTATGCGACTTCCAAAGAAAAAGACATACACAAACTGATGCAGTACGCAGATCAGCTTCGTGTGAAGCCCAAAGTGCTGCGCTATATGGAGGTGCTGTTATGATTACAAAGAATCCGATGCAGCTTAAAGCCATTATCAAAAAGAAAGCTGCGGAAAAAAATATCTCTGCCCAGCTCGTCATGCAGAACTATATGTTGGAAAGACTTCTGGAACGAATTTCGCTGTCAAAGTACAAGCACAATTTCATTCTCAAAGGCGGTTTCCTTATTTCTACAATCGTCGGTCTGGACACAAGGGCGACAATGGATTTAGATACCACGATCAAGGGCTTTACGCTGACGCATGAATCTGTCCGTGAGATCTTCGGGGAAATCTGTGCCGTGGAAGTTGCCGACGATGTGAAGTTTGATCTGGTGGATATTTCGGACATCCGCGAGGGTGACGATTATCCGGGTATTCGTGTTGCGCTGAAAGCGAATTACCCGCCGATTAGCGTACCCTTGACCGTGGATGTGACTACCGGGGATGTTATCACGCCGAGGGAGATGGAATATACCTTTTCTCTGCTGTTCGATGATCGCACAATCAGCATCCTTGCCTATAACCTTGAAACGGTGTTAGCGGAGAAGATCGAAACGGTGCTGTCCCGCAGCGTTGCCAATACCCGTCCGAGAGATTTTTACGACATACATATTCTGTACGCCCTGCGCGGCGCGGAGTGTAACACAAAGATGCTGCTGCAAGCTCTGGAACGAACAGCAGACAAGCGCGGCAGCCGCAAAGTCTTGGAGATCTACCCGGATATTATCGCGGAGATCCGCGCAAGCGAGCAACTCCGGGGCTTCTGGAAAAAGTATCAGCGTGATTTTGAATATGCAAAGGACATTTCCTTTGAAGATGCCTGCAATACTGTTCAGCGCATTATGGACAGTATCACGGAGTAAACAGAAAGTGAGATAAAACTAAGCGCAGTTTTCTGTCAACATACATTGCCTCAATCCTGCCACCCTGCGTTCTGTCAGTTCATTTGCGATAGACAGCCCCAAACCAGTGGAATCCTGTCCAGCGCATCCGCATCGTATGGAACTGCATCGGTGAGTTTACGCCGCCGATGCCTCGGAAGGAAGAGAAAACGGCATAGCCACATTCCACGGCTATGCCTTTTTTTCCGAAACTGCAAAATCCCTAAGTTGCACCCTATAAAGCGATGGCTGCTTATTTGGAAGAGGGAGGGACATCAGGTCTCCAGGCATTCTCTGGCAATGCGGATCAGCTCAAGGTCGACCTCTGTTTCATCCGGGGTGTCATTTTCGAAAACGCTGTTATAGGTGCAGTACGCCATGTCAATGATGAACATCTGAATCAGCCGGGTCCTGTTCACAAACCGGGAGAAGCTGGAAATCAGGATATCGAAGCGATGCCGATAGCCGAATTCCGGATGGTTTCGCACGTCATTTCGGATGAACCGGACACATTCCAGCTCAATGGGGGCGATGAAGCCGATGGGATCCACGCCGTAGTACCGGGTTCCATCATCAAGGACATTCACATCAATGAGATCCCCGTGCAGAATGTACAGGTCCGCCTCCCGGAAAGCCCGGTTATACAGTTCCCAGGCAAACTGCAGTTCCTCCCGGATTTCTCTGTCATGGAAACGGAGGGGGTTGGGATCCTCGCAGCGCTGTTTCAGTTCCTGCTGATAAAACCCGATATGGGATAGAGGCTGCCCCGTGTATTTCACGGCGTCCCGGAACACATGCTCAAAGAACACCGTCAGTTTCAGGTTGTCCTCAAAGCTGGCATATCTGGCCGGCTGGATTTTCCGGAGAATCAGGCATCGGTTCCGGGTGTCAATGTCAATGACCTCGCACATATAGGACCGGGGCAGAATCTGATAAGCCTCCGCCTCACGTTCAAACCGGTTGATGAATTCGGGGGTGAACTTGAGGATGATTTCCCCATGGGTTTTGGAGGTGGCATGCAGGACCAGACCGTACCGTGCAATCTGGTTCGGGACGAAGGAGGTGATTCCCCACTTTTCGACCAGTTCGGGGAAAGCACTGTAAACCTGATCCAGCCACAGGAGGGTCTCTTTCTCGCGGGTCCGGAGGAAGAAATTCCGGATGCCGCCTGTGAGCAGAATGTTTTTGTCGAAAAACGCCACGCTGCGATCCGCATTCCCGGGTTGCCGGAGAAGGGATTCGGCATAGAAGATCTCAAAGTCATAGGTGATTTTGAGGTTGTTCCGGAAATCCCAGTTGTAATACCGGCGGGAACCTTTGGGCAGCATGCCGGCGGTTTCCTGGTAGGGGAAATGACGGTCATAGGAGGCCCACAGCAGATCGAACCGGAAACCTTCGGGGGACTGGGTAATGATATAGTCATTCCGGTCCAGATTCCGGTCGTGGACATCCGTCAGGGCGCCCGTAATCTGCTCCGCGGTGATGACCGCGTCGTACCGGTCCAGCAGATGAAAGTAATCATCAATGATCTGCCCCGTAATGAAAGGGCGCACCGCATCGACAACAACCACTTTCTCACAGGTATAGTTTTCGTGAATCTTGGCCAGTCCCTGATACAGGGACTCACACCGGGTCAGGCCGTGAGGGGCAAAATCAAAGTCGGACCGGCTCAGTTTCTCGGAGTAGTTGATCCACTGCCGGTCCATCACCACAATGGTCTTATCCGTTTCCTCAGATGCCCGGATGGCATCGATGACGTAATCGATCATGGGTTTTCCGGCAACCAGCGTATACTGCTTGGGAATCGTTGCGCCAAAGCGCTTGCCGATTCCGCCTGCCAGGAGGATAACGATGTTCATAGGCAAATGACCGGTAATCGGGGCAGGTGAGCCCCGTTTTCCTTTCTTTCCGCATCCTGCGGCAATTTACAGGGGAAGGGCGATGTTGCAGTAGAACAGGTGATCTTTGTGGCTGAACTGGGCAACGCCGCCGTAGCTTTCTGCGATGGCGGAGATGGAGGTCAGGCCGATTCCGTCACCGTGTCGTGTGGTGGACAGATAATGGCCGTTACGGAGCTTGAGGTGACCCTCAAAGGGATTGGTTGTGAGAATGTACAGCATGGACTGGTTGACCGTCGTCATTTTCAGTTCCACCCATTTGTCATTCGTCTTTCCCGCAGCTGTGAGGGCATTTTCCAGCAGGTTTCCGGTGAGCCGGCACAAAGAGACGTCGGAGATGGTGTGTGTCCGGGGAATGGAGACGGAAATTCGCAGGTCGATGCCGCTGCTGATGGCGTTCTGGGCATAGAAGTTGAGGACGGCGTTGAGGGCGGGATCGGAGCAGAAGGACTGAACATCGCGAACGGGCTGGCTGCTTTCATACTGACTGATGTACTGTCCGAGGGCGTCCATGTCCCCGGCGTCAAACAGTTCACGCAGCACCCGAAGGCTCTGCCGGAAGTCATGGCGTTCCCTGGCCGTCTCCTCCAGGTATCGCATCTGAGAGGCGAACTGGCTTTCCTGCATCTCAAGCAGCTGCTTTTCCTCCGCCACCTTGGCACTCCGGAGGAGAGAGGTGGTAATGAAATAGAAGATGACGAGGAGGAGGAACCAGAGCAGCAGGAAGAGGGTGATAATGACGAGAACGGAGGAGCTGACCCGATTGACGTGTACCGTCTCGTACTTGAGCGGTCGCAGCATCAGGGGAATGGCCGTCAGAAGCAGCGAAAAGGGAATGGTACACCACCAGGGCGTCCGGATGTTCAGCCGGTCCACAAGGCGGCTCCCGTAATGAATCATGGGAAAGGCCAGCAGGAGAGTCGCGAGGGAGGCGGCCAGGATATGCACGCCACCGTAGACAAGGGTGTAACTGTTCGAACCGAGAGAGGGATAAAACCGGGCATCGACCAGACTGGCGTAGATGCCGAGAATGGACATCAGGGAGATGACGGAAAGGAAGACAGAGAGGGATTTACACAGGGCGACCCGCAGAGAGGCATGATAGAAGAGAAACAGGAGGATCACTACGGGGAACAGAACTGCATTGGGAGAAAGCGAAAAGGTCAGGGCAGCCCAGGTCATCACGGCGACGCAGAAGGGGAGAAAAAGGCCAAGACGGAGAACCAGATGCCGGAGAGGGAGTTTCAGCTGATTCCGCATGGGAAAATAAGCGATCACGGCAGCCGGAATGATGATGGCAAAGCAAAGCGCACGTTCAGGCATGGTGACCTCCGTGTCCGTCCGTTTCGCCGGGTGAAAGGTCAGATGCCGGACCTCCGGAACGGAGCTTCTCGAAATTGTAATTGTACCACATCTGCTGAATCAGATGGCTCTTTCGGGTGTTGAGCGGATACCGGATATCCTGCTTGAGCCGGCAAATGTCCCGGGTAACGGACAGAACGTGATCCAGATTGACAATGACCCCGCGGGTGATGGTCAGAAAGCGCCGGTCCCGCCGGCACAGCTCTTCTGCCTCGGAGAACAGCATCCGGATTTTATGGACGCTCCCGTCCAGTTCTGTCAGGATGACGTAGTTCTTGTCGGAGTGAAGGGAGAGAATCCGGGAATAGGGAAGGCTCTGCTCCCGCCGGTCGGAGACAAAACAGAAGTGATCCTGTTCCACCTGGGTTCTGCGGCGCAGGATGTGATCAAGGATCCTGAAAACGGATGCCTCGCCGGCGGGTTTGACCAGATAGGCAGCGGCAAAGGTGTCAAACGCTTCCGCGCGGTGTTCATCACTGGTGGTCAGGTAGACAATGGGAACGTCTTCATCAATGCGCCGGATCTTTTCGGCGGCCTGTGTTCCCGTCATGCCCTCCAGGTAGATATCCAGGAAAAGAATGGTAAAGCGGAGGGGCTGGTAAACGGAAAGGAGCTCTTCGGCGCTTGAAAAGCACCGGATTTCCATGGACAGGTGATGAAGCGAGGCGTAGGTATTGAGCAGTTCCTGCAGATGGACCTGGTCATTGGGCAGATCATCGACGATGGCAATATTCAAAGGGACGGTCTCCTTTCCGGATGGCAGACAAGGACTGCGGGCAGTACATCACGGTGACAGGAATGAAACATGGAGTGCATCTGCCCTGCATTATTCTAACCAATCCCCGGCAGATGTCAATATATCGATTGGCCCTGATGGGATGTACAGGAAACGGGGCTTCCCCTGCCGCCGGAGACGGCGGGGGAAACCCCGTAGAAGAGGAAGAGGCCGGCTCAGATGCTGGCGATATCTTCCTGGGTCATGATGGTGAGTCCGCGCCCGGTCAGGCGGGATTCGGCGGCTTTTGTATCGGCGACACGGAAGATCATGTACGCGTGCTTGACATCCTTCCCGCCGATGAAGGCGTACATGTATTCGATGTTGACCTGGGCTTCGGAGAAAATATGTCACGCATCGTTGCCCCCCCCTCCGAAACCCCTCTCCTCTCGAAAGAGACGATGGGACTTGGGTGTGGGCGGATATTGGCCTCCCGTGGGCCGAACGGCTCGCGGTTGGCCTAAATTTGAGTCGTCGGCGATGGGTGCCGTGACGTTCGGTGGTCGAATAAACCTCGAGCTCTCGTCGCGCGTCCGTCGTCGGTACAGTAAGGCTCACTGACCCTGAAGCGTTGTCAACAACGCACGCATCGCGACCCCAGGTCAGGCGG
>JAFUBF010000262.1 GCA_017460325.1 Clostridia bacterium
GCCTGAAGCTCCTTCAGCTCCTGGAGAAGTTCCGCAATCCGTGCCTCGTTCTGTTTCGATGTCACCTGCACAATCTCCTTTCATGTTGCCTTGGCTTTCGGCACCGTATGATTGATATGGGACATGATTTGACAAACCGGTGCAGGATTTGCCCATTCCTTTCACGTCGCTTTGGCTTTCGGCACCGCATGTTGCTGAGAGACATTATCTGACAAGCCGGTGCAGACTTTAACCATTCCTTTTCTGAAACACCCCAGCTCATCAATCTGTCCGATAATAACGCTCGCGGTTTTAGCTCTTTCGATGAAGCAATTATAGCAAAGCACCCGATCATTGGCAAGGAGGGAAAGAATTCCGCAAAGTCCATCATTCGGTAAATAGAGTCAATGCTTTCGAGGCAGATAACAACTGAACGCGGGCACAGTGAATTCGGTACGCAGAAATGTCAGGTTGTGTCTGCTCCAGTCAGATGATTCTGTCATTCATACGTGCTATTCCAGACATTCTTTTGCCTTTTGAAAGAGATTCGCTTTCCTTTCCAAAGAGTTTTCCGGTTTGGAGCTCCACGAAAATGAACGGATTCAGCCCTTCCTCTGCCGTTTTCACCCCTTATGTTTTTCCCGGTGATTCGCCTGGATAACACCATTTCTCCGATACAGAGCCGCAACCGGATTTGCAGGAAGATCCCGGGGTGTCAAACCCGATTCAGACCGGGCGGGGCACCGTATCCTTCCCGGCTTTTACCGGGAAAGGTCCCTGTATGCCTGAAAAGGCAATACCCGCCGGCAGAATACTTTCTGTCGGCGGGTATTGTCCTTTTTGAATCCGCATGACCAGGCCATCGTCTACCCGATATGGATATCCGGCAGCCCGTGCCTGAGAAACAGCTGAGAAGCTTTCCCATTACAGCCCTCATCCGTCCAAAATCCGTGTATATCCGGTGATACAGATTCGGGCTGTCCTTTCAGATACATCAGGCCTTATCAATGTTCTTGGTCACAATGACATCGCTTTGAAGTCCGAGAATGTTCCGGATAACCACATCACCAATTCGGACCGGTGCAGTGAGCGTCTGTCGGTTAATCTCCTCCATCACATCGAAAATACGGTCTTTCGGGACCGCACTGGTCAGTCGTACGCTGGTCAGGGGCATTGTGCCGCCCATGACCCGGACGCTGGTGGCAATGGTCCGGCGCGGATCCACCAGCTCCTGCGTTACATACGTTCTGCCCTTGGGGCAGAGATTTCCGGTTACTGAGAGAACCTCTGTTCCCTCGTATTCTGTTTCAATTTCGCATCCGTTCGGACAGACAATGCAGGTAAACGTCCGCTTCATTCCACAAACACCTCCACATCCGCGCTGTCGTTCAGCTTATCCGCCCGGATAGGCAGCTGAATCATCTCGGCAGGCAGCGCCTTGCGCATCTTTTTACGCAGAATTTCCGTTTCCCCCTGCCGTACGACAATACTGACATTGGAAAGCGGCTGACGAACACGCAGGGACAGGGTAAACGGCCGGGTTCCGCTGATCCGCTGGGGAATCACATGGCC
This sequence comes from Clostridia bacterium, assembly GCA_017460325.1. Taxonomy (GTDB): domain Bacteria; phylum Bacillota; class Clostridia; order Christensenellales; family Aristaeellaceae; genus Ventricola. The sequence continues at coordinate 1,552 of JAFUBF010000262.1, forward strand.
CACATTGTTCCCGGCCACCACACTCAGCCGGCACTCCGGCAGACTGCCCTCAAGCAGGTACTCTGCCGCACTGTCCGCCAGGGCTTCGGCCTCGAGTGAGACAAAGTCCACCAGATCGTGCACATGCAGCACATTGCCGGCCGCGAAGATGCCCGGAACACCCGTCTGACAGTGTTCATCCACGTAAGCACCGCGCGTGCGGGCATCCAGTTCAACACCCGCCGCCAGGCTCAGCTCATTTTCCGGAATCAGGCCCACGGAGAGAATCAGGGTATCGCAGGGAATCTCCTCCTCCGTTCCCGGAACGGGACGGAAATGTTCATCGCACTGGGCAACCACGACACTGGTCAGGCGCTCCCGCCCGCGAATGTCTACCACCGTATGGCTGAGGTGCAGCGGAATACCATAATCGTTCAGGCACTGCTCAATATTGCGGGGCAGGCCGCTGGGATAGGACTGCACTTCATACACGCCTTTGACTTTGGCCCCTTCCAGTGTCATACGGCGGGCCATGATCAGGCCGATATCGCCGCTGCCCAGAATAACCACCTCATGCCCGACCATGATGTTCTGCAGGTTGATGTAGTTCTGCGCCACACCGGCCGTGTAAATTCCGGCGGGCCTTGTTCCGGGGGTTGCCAGCGCCCCGCGGGTGCGCTCCCGGCAGCCCATGGTCAGGAGGACAGCATCCGCCTGAATCTGCAGCAGGCCATGTTCCCGGCTGGCCGCCGTCACCACCTTGTCGGGGGTGATGTCCAGCACGGTACAGTCCGTCATACATTCAATCCCGGCCTCAAGCACCCGGTCAATGAACCGCTGCGCATATTCGGGCCCGGAAAGACTTTCTCCGAAACGGGTCAGTCCGAATCCATCATGAATACACTGACGCAGAATACCGCCCAGGAGACGCTCCCGTTCCAGAATCAGAATATCGGTTACACCTTTTTCCCTGAGCCGCAGAGCCGCCGCCAGACCGGCAGGGCCGCCGCCCACAATCACCGCCTGTTTTTTCATCATGCCAGATCGCCTCCCTTAACATAGCCCGTAAACATGGCAGACTCGCCATTGGTCAGTCGTACATCCGTCACAGCCTTTCCCAGTTCTTCCCGAATCATGGCTGTAATGCGGGTCTCACAGTAACCACCCTGACAGCGACCCATGCTGGCCCGTGTCCGTACCTTGATGCCGTTCACCGTGCATACGCCCAGCGGATTATGAATCGCCTCCCGGATCTCTGCCCGCGAAACGGTCTCGCACCGGCAGACAATCTCGCCGTAATCCGGATCTTTCGCAATCAGCCGGGCCTGTTCCTCGCGGCTGGCCTCGTGGAAGCGGGTAATCCCCTTCCGGACAGGATCAAAGGACGGATTCGGCGTGAGCGACTCCTTCTCCTGAAGCAGGCGAACCACCCGGCGGGCAATGGGAAGGGCACTGGTGAGTCCCGGACTCTCAATGCCCACCAGGTTGATCACCCCGGGCACCTCATCCCGCCGCTCAATCAGGAAATCCTGGATCTCCCCGGTGGCCGGATCAATCCGCTTGGGTCTGGCACCGGCAAAGGTACGGATATAGTATTCCCGCTTCATATGCCTGAACATCCGGGCCCCGCTCTCCTGGAGGCCGTCCATGCCCACCTGACGGACGCTGTAATCCTCGCCGTCCTCCACATTGAAGCTGTTGGGCCCCACCAGCACGTTGCCATCCACCGTGGGCGTCGCGTGGGTATCAAAGGTATTGCGCTCCGTGGGCGCGGGATAGACCGGAATCCGGGCAAAGGCGCCGGCCTTCTTGTCAAGCACAAAGTATTCACCCTTTACCGGCTGAATCACATACCCGGGAATACCGAGCATGGTGCTGATTTCGGCACTGTGCAGTCCGGCACTGTTAATCACCCAGCGGCAGGCAAAGTCCCCTTTTGTGGTGTGCAGGACATGCTGCCCGTCCGGCAGCATTTCGCTGCCCGTCACCTCGGTATACAGGTGATACCTGGCCCCGTTCCTGACGGCGTTCTCCGCCAGTGCAATGGTATAGATGAACGGATCCAGGATTCCGCTGCCGGGACAGTAAATGGCAAAGTTGCCGCCAGCTGAGGGATCAATTTCATCCATCCTGGCCCTGTCAATCAGCTCCATTCCGGGGACACCGTTAGCGCGGCCGCGCTCAATCATGGCCAGGAGCCGCTGACGGTGCTCCTCGGTGAATCCCACAATCAGCTTTCCGGTACGTTTGAACGGGACATCCAGTTCTCTGGCCACCTGATCGAACTCCCGGTTTCCCTCCACGCAGCACTGTGCCTTAAGGCTTCCCGTCTTATACAGGAATCCCGCGTGCAACATGCCTGTATTGCGGCCACTGGTCTGGGTGCATACATCGCTTTCCTTCTCCAGTACCCCGACACTGAGCCGGTAACGTGTCAGTTCCCGGGCGATGGCACTGCCAACCACGCCGCCTCCGATGATAATGATGTCATAACTTTGCATGATCCCTGCTCCTTCCTGGACACGCCATCCGTTTCGCGCCGTACATCTTTCTTAACCGTTCCCGACGAAGCGGGAAGCCTGTTGCGGCGCGGAAATCTGACTCTGTCCAATTCCTTCCTGTCGGAAAGGTTGCAAATTGGTTTGTTTTGCTTTATGATACCGGTACATGAAATCACGTGTCAACTTCGTTTAATTTACAGATATGTTAGCACAGCTAACATAGAGGGAGCGACACATGGACCTTCATCTGCTTGAGAATATCATCTGTATTGCCGATGAACACAGCATTACCCGGGCAGCCGAAAAGCGTTTTGTGACTCAGAGTGCCCTGAATCAGCAACTGCAGAAACTGGAGGAGGAGCTGGGCACGCCCCTGTTCATCCGTTCCCGCGCCAACTGGCAGCCCACCCCAGCCGGACAGGCCTATCTGGACGCTGCCCGACAGATGCTGCTGCTGAAAAAGGATGCGTATGCCCGGATTGCGGACTGCGCCGAAAAAAGCAGCCAGCACATGACGGTGGGCCTGATTCCGGAGCGCGGGATTGACATGTTTACCACCATCTATCCCGCGTTTCATGCGAAATATCCCCTTGTCCAGGTGGAACCGGTGGAGTGCCGGGTCACCCTCATGCAGCGCATGATCACGGCCGGTCAGCTGGACATGGGACTGGCCACCCTGACCAGGGCTCAGCAGGATTCAAACACCTATCACCTCATGGCAGAGGAGGAGATCATCCTGGCCGTGCCCGCCGCACACCCGCTGGCCAGGGGCGGAAGCCCCGACTGGCGACTGGCCCGGGATATCCGCCTTGAGACTTTTTCCGGTGAACCCTTTGTCCGGATCTATCAGCCGTCCACCCTGTTTGCTCTGACGGAGGAACTGTTTGTCCGTGCCGGCTTCACACCGCATGTTCTGTTCTCCACCTCCAGCAATCTGAGCAAATACCGGATCGTCTCTCTGGGTCTTGGCTGTGCGCTTCTGCCGGCCATTTACGCCCTGAGCGACGGCAGTGTCGTTTATTTCCGGCTTCCCTCCCACCCCACCTGGCAGATTACCATGTGCAGCCGTCAGGGAGCCTATCTGGGAAAAGCGGAGCGCTGTTACCTGGAACTCTGCCGGGAATACTGGAAAGAAGCCATCCACTGTGCACAGCCGGTCAGATGAAAGACACGGAAGCACCTCGCGCACTGTCCCGGGGCATTTGGCAGCGGATGATCCGGGAACAGAAACGGCCCTCTCTTTGGCCTTATCCCGGGGAGTTCTCGATTCCGGCCTTGTCTCAGGATGAATAAGGCGGTATAATGCATTTCAGCCAGAAACTCACCGGACATCTGATGTCCGAAACCGGGAATACGACCAAACATAATCTCAGGAGATGGAAGGAATACTCACGATGAAAGGAATCATACTTGCAGGCGGAGCCGGAACGAGACTGTATCCGCTTACAATGGTCACCTCCAAACAGCTTTTGCCGGTATATGATAAACCGATGATTTTTTATCCCCTGGCAACCCTGATGCTGGCCGGGATCCGGGACATTCTGATTATTTCCACACCGGAGGACACACCCCGGTTTGAAAATCTGCTGCAAAACGGGTCTGCCTTCGGGTTAAACCTTTCCTATGTCGTTCAGCCGTCTCCGGATGGACTGGCGCAGGCGTTCATTCTGGGGGAACAGTTCATCGGGGATGATGCCTGTGCGATGGTTCTGGGGGATAACATCTTCTACGGGAACGGGTTCAGCAAAATCCTGCGCAAGGCCGTGCAGGATGCGGAGAAAAACAGCCGGGCAACCGTCTTTGGCTATTACGTGAATGACCCGGAGCGGTTTGGTGTGGTCAGTTTCGATGAAAACCAGCAGGTGATCTCGATTGAGGAAAAACCCGAGCAGCCCAAATCCAATTATGCCGTGACAGGCCTTTATTTCTATCCCTCCGGTGTCAGCAAAATGGCAAAGCTGGTCAAACCGTCCCCGAGGGGTGAACTGGAGATTACCACCCTGAACAGCATGTACCTCACGGAGAGTCGCCTTGATGTGCAGCTGCTCGGGCGCGGATTTGCCTGGCTGGATACCGGCACGGTGGACAGCCTGGTGGATGCGGCGGATTTTGTCCGGATGATTGAAAACCGGCAGAGCATCAAGATCAGTGCACCGGAGGAAATCGCCTTCCGAAACGGATGGATCTCGAAAGACAAACTTCTTGAATCAGCTGCACGGTATGGAAAGAGTCCGTACGGAAAACATCTGAAAGCGGTTGCAGAGGGCAGGGTACGTTACTGATGAAACGACTGGATACGAACATCCCCGGTGTATACATCATTGAGCCGCAGATCTTTGGTGACCATCGCGGGTACTTTATGGAAACCTACAACCAGGCCGCTTTTGAAGCGCTTGGCATCCGTACGGTTTTCGTGCAGGACAATCAGTCCTTCACCGAAAAATACGGAACCATACGGGGCATCCATTTCCAGAACAGTCCGATGTCGCAGGCCAAGCTGGTCCGTGTGACCCGGGGCGTGGTACTGGATGTGGCGGTGGATCTGCGCCGCGGGAGTCCGACTTACCTGAAATGGACCGCTGAGGTTCTGAGCGAGGACAACAGGCGGATGCTTTTTATCCCGCGCGGCTTTGGCCACGGCTTCAAAACCCTCAGCGACAATGTGGAGTTTGTCTATAAGGTGGACACTCTCTTTTCAAAAGAAAATGACCGGGGAATACGGTTTGATGATCCTGCCATCGGGGTTGACTGGGGCGAGGTCATCCGGGAAAACCTTTCCGAGAAGGATCTTTCCTCTCCGTTCCTTGCGGATTCGGACTGTAATTATGTGTATGATCAGGAGGCAGAACAGAGATGACCATCATCGTAACCGGAGGAGCAGGGTTTATCGGTTCCAACTTTATCTTTCACATGCTCAGGGAACATCCGGATTACCGGATCGTGTGCCTGGACAAGCTCACCTATGCAGGGAATCTGTCCACCCTGGCGTCGATCATGGACAAACCGAATTTCCGTTTTGTGAAAGCGGATATCTGCGACCGGGCAGCAGTCGAAAAGCTCTTTGAAGAGGAGCACCCGGATATGGTGGTCAACTTCGCCGCCGAGAGTCATGTCGACCGCTCCATTGAGGATCCGGGTATTTTCCTGCAGACGAATATCATGGGAACGGCGGTTCTGATGGACGCATGCCGGAAATACGGCATTACGCGATACCATCAGGTGTCAACGGACGAGGTATACGGCGATCTTCCGCTGGACCGTCCGGATCTCTTCTTTACGGAGGAGACGCCCATTCATACCAGTTCCCCGTACAGTTCAAGTAAAGCCGGGGCGGATCTCCTGGTTCTGGCCTATCACAGAACCTACGGTCTGCCGGTCAGCATTTCGCGCTGCTCCAACAATTACGGACCGTATCATTTCCCGGAGAAACTGATCCCGCTCATGATTGCCAATGCCCTTGCGGACAAACCGCTCCCTGTGTATGGGAAGGGCGAGAATGTCCGGGACTGGCTGTATGTGGAGGACCACTGCCGGGCGATTGACCTGATTATTCACAAAGGCCGTGTGGGAGAAATTTACAATGTGGGCGGCCACAACGAAATGCGAAACATCGACATTGTAAAAATCATCTGCCGCGAGCTGGGAAAGCCGGAAAGCCTCATCACCTTTGTGACCGACCGGAAAGGGCATGATATGCGCTATGCCATTGATCCCACAAAGATCCACAACGAACTGGGCTGGCTTCCGGAGACCCGGTTTGAAGACGGTATCAAAAAGACGATTCAGTGGTATCTTTCCAACCGTGAGTGGTGGGAGACAATCATTTCCGGAGAATATCAGAACTATTACGAAAAAATGTATGGGAATCGCTGAATAATGGACGGGATCCGGAAGAACCGAACACGTGTTCCGGATCCTGTTCCGTGTCAGGAGGATGTATGAGGATACTTGTTACAGGCGTGTCCGGACAGCTGGGACATGACTGCGTCAATGAACTGATCCGGCGGGGACATACGGTGATCGGCTCGGATATCCAGGAACAGTATTCAGGGGTCCAGGACGGGACGGCGGTTGTCCGTGCGCCCTACTGCCGGATGGATATTACTGACCGGGAAATGGTCAGTAAGGTCCTGAGCGAAACAGCTCCCGATGCCGTAATCCACTGTGCGGCATGGACAGCCGTGGATGCGGCAGAGGAAAAAGAGAACCTGGAAAAGGTCCGTGCCGTGAATGTGCAGGGAACGGAAAATATTGCCTCTGCCTGCAGAGAGAATCATGCGGTCATGATGTATATCAGCACAGATTACATCTTCGACGGGAAGGGGACGGAGCCCTGGAAACCGGACTGTGAGCGGTATGCGCCCATCAACGTATACGGGCAGACCAAACTCGAAGGCGAGCTGGCGGTGCGCCATACGCTTGATCGCTATTTCATTGTACGGATCGCCTGGGTATTTGGGCGGAACGGGAAAAACTTTATCCGCACCATGATGCGCCTCGGCAAAACAAGAGATACCCTGCGCGTGGTGGATGACCAGATCGGAACGCCCACCTATACCCTGGATCTGTCCAGACTTCTGGCCGACATGATTGAATCAGACCGGTATGGGATTTATCACGCCACCAATGAAGGCGGATATATTTCCTGGGCGGAGTTTGCAAGGGCGATCTTCGACACGGCCGGGATGAACGTGAAAGTGATCCCGGTTTCCACCTCCGAATACGGAATGTCGGTGGCACCAAGACCCCAGAACAGTCGTCTGGACAAGTCAAAGCTGCGGGAAATGGGTTTTACGCCGCTGCCAGCCTGGCAGGATGCGCTGAAGCGCTATGTCGCAGAGCTGCAGGCGGAAGAGGAATAACCTGAAGACGCGTCCTTTTCCCTCCCTGTGCCGTGCCATAGCTGACGACCACATCAGCTATCTTCCGGAGAACCCGGAACTGCCTGAGGGCGGTTTTCTGTCACAAAAGAAGGATGACAGAAAACCGTCCTCTGCCATTTCCCGGGGAAAACAGAAGCTGCCCGCCACCTGCTCATGTGAGGTGGGGGCAGCTGCGCAGTCTGTGCTGACGCGAATGTTGATCCGGTCACGGATGCACCAGGCAAGGCCTGGAGACGGAACAGATCCGCCGCCCCGTGACCGGGCGCAGAGTGATCTGTTTTCCTTCGCAGGAATCCGTTCGAATTCGTCCTGTTACCGGGCACTCAACTCGCCTTTGGCAACCTTTTTGGCAATTCTGGATCCGGTGAAGATCATACCGACACCGGTCTCGATGAAGTAGAAGGCCAGAAGGAAGCCCAGGCTGAGAGCGAGAATTATGGGATGTGCAAAGGAGTAGACACCCATGATCACCTCAAGCACACCCAGAATGATGCTGATGACCATGGCGAACGTTTCGCCGCCCTGCTTTTTGATTTCAAGCCCGGAAACGATGGACATCACGCCGTGGATGATGAACCAGCCCGCCGCCATGAAGAGCAGAACGGAATTGCTCATGCTGGCAATGCCGGGAACCAAGAAACCGATGATGCCCAGGAGCAGGCTGAGAATGGAGAAGAAAAAGTCTTTGTCGTAGTTCTTCTCGCTGATTCCCCGGACAATGCCAAGAACGCCCATGAAGAAGAACAGAGCAACAATGCAGTATCCGGTGCTCATGAACGTCAGCAGCGGCGTGGCCAGCATAGCCAGACCACCAAGGACCGTCAGAACACCCATGATCGTATACAGAATCGTCACGTTGTTGCTGCCTTTGCAAAGCGCCGTTCCGGCCGCGATCATGCCAACGCCGGACTCGACATAATACAGGCCGATGAGCAGGCCGAGACCGGTGGCAATGATTCCGGGATTCATCACGGAGTAGATGGCCAGGCACAGTTCAAGCACACCCAGAACAATGCCGAGGATCATCTTCCCGATGCCGTCATTCTCACTCCGGCCCGCAATGGCATCCACAATGGACATAATGGCATGGACAAGGAACCAGGCCCCGGCCATATAGAGCATGATGGAATTGTTCATCGCGGCTGCGCCGGGAATCACCAGTCCCACAATACCCAGAATCACACTGAGAACGGAAAAGAAGAAATCCTTGTTATAGCGCTTCTCCATCACTCCGTGGATCACGCCAAAGATTCCTTTCACCAGGAACAGGATGATGATGAAATAGCCCGCGCTGACAAAGGTCAGCAGCGGCGTGCCCATAAGGGAGATGCCCCCAATGACCATCAGGATTCCGATGATCAGGATTAAGCTGAAAGTTGACATGTTCATTTCTCCTTACAATTCAGTTTTTTTCGGCCATTCACATGACCTTTGTCAGGCCCCGGTCGGAATCGCATTCCCTCCCGGGCAATGCCAATGGCCGAATTGCAAACACACACAGATGCAGCCAGCAGAGGCGTTTCCCCGGCTGTCACCCGCCTGTCTGCATAGCGGGATAATTCTACTGAACCGGGAAATCCTTTCAAGTAGATGTTCCACCTTGTCAAACAACGGTCCGTCCATTTCCCTTGTAAATCCTGAAATGCCGGTTTATTCTACTCATAAGTTTCTTTCCATGGAGGTCCTGACATGAATACTTCATTTGCGGAAACCCTGCGGAAACTCAGAGAAGAAAGGGGCCTTTCGCAGATTCAGCTCGGTAAAAAGCTGTTTGTTAACCATTCCACCATCGCCCGATGGGAAAACGGAACCCGGCTTCCGGATACCACAATGATTCCGCGCATTGCCAACTGCCTCGGGGTCAATATCAACACCCTGTTCCGTCTTGCCGCTCAAAGTGAGGAGTCCCCCAGGGTTATTATGGTGGATGACAGCAGAATCGTCCTCTCAGAGGGTCTCTCTGTCCTTCGCGAAGTCCTTCCGAATGCCGAAATCAACGGCTTCGTCTGGCCGCAGGATGCCATTGAATACGCCGGAAAGAACCGGATATCGCTGGCTGTTCTGGATATCGAGCTGGGCGCTTCCAACGGGATTGAGCTTTGCAATACACTGCTTGAAATCAATCCATCTACCAACGTCGTCTTTCTGACCGCTTACCCGGACTATTCCCTTGACGCCTGGAAAAGCAAAGCCAGCGGATTTATTCTCAAACCGCTGACACCGGAGGCCATGCGGGAACAGCTGAAAAAGCTGCGCTATCCGTTTTTTGCAGGAGGCACGGACGCGTGAGTGATTCGTTACTTATCTACTACTCCGCAATCATCAGCGCCGCACTGATGCTCAGCACGGTGAGCATGTGGGTCTGTTCCATCATACCCGGACTGGATCGGTGGAGCAGGAAATTCTTCAGGATCTATTTCTCCATCCTCATACTGAACTGCCTTTTCGGTCTTCTCGAAGCCCTTACGCTCGCTTTTTTCTTCTCCGTTCCGCTAATGAACTGTGTGCTCGTTGTCGAGACGCTGCTGCTCATACTGCCCCAGTCCATGCTGGCCATTTATCTTCTGCATCTTTGTAATGAACCCATCCGGACAAGCCGGATTTTTCACATCATCCTTGGCCTGTGGATTCTCTTTTTCGTTCTCCTCATCATCAGCACGCTCTCCAGCGCTTTCTTTACGGTCACACCGGACAAAACATTTCAACGCGGCCCGTTATATCCGCTGCTGATTCTGCCGATGCTGGCAACCACGCTGATCACGCTTTCCGGGGCCATCCGTCGGCGTAATCAGCTTTCCCATAAAGCATTTCTCAGTTTTTTCGTGGCCGTCCTGCCCATGATGGTGACGGTGACCTTCCATATGTTCACCGATGTCACCGGGCTGATTGATCTGTCCTCCGTTGTCGCTGCCCTGGCCATGTACGGCCTTATCCTGTCGGATCAGATTGAACAGGATCGGCAACATCAGCAGGAAATTGCCCGGCAACAGCTGGAAATCGCCCAGCAGCGTGCCAGTATCATGGTACTGCAGATGCGGCCGCATTTCATCTACAACACC
>JAFUBF010000263.1 GCA_017460325.1 Clostridia bacterium
GCGGTGCGCCGGTCCGGAAGTAGGGAACAGAAAAAGTCCTGCGAAAGCAGGACTTTTTGATTGCCTCAGGAAATGGAGATCAGGAACATCTCGTAGGGATCATCAAAGCAGTCATAGGGCATGGGATTACCGCCGTTGGTGGACTTGGTCTGATTGGAGGACAGCTCCTCTCCGTCGGAGAGAATTTCCCCCGGGGTGAGGGAGAATCCGTATTCCCCCGCAATCCGGCAGAACCGGTCAAGGGGATCATCGGCGTTCCTCGTATCAAGCAGCGCCTGGCGGAAAGCGGAATCGGTCAGTGCCAGCTTCCGCATACTGAGCAAAATATCGTTCATGCGTCCTCCGAAAAAGTGCCGAGTGCCAGAAAATGACGGACCGCGCCGGCGGAACTGACCTCATAGGAAAAGCCGCTTTCGCTCTGGGCAAGGTGGATCTCCAGTTCCGGTTCATCCCGGATTTCACGTTCGTATCCGGCGGTCAGACTGCTGATGTGTCGATGTTCAAAGGCGGCCTTTCCCAGCTGGTCACACAGCCAGGTGATGTACCGGGTATTGTTGACGTGCCCATTGAGGTCCATGTCGGAGTACTGGACCAGCCGCTGGCTGACCGAATACGTGGAGGTGATCCGGGCGGGCAGCCGGTTGGGCAGTTCCACGGGGGCCGGGAGATCACTGTTGTCCGGGAAACGGAGATCCGCCTGAATCGGACTGATGAGTCGCCGGGTTTCCGTGTCCAGAACGACCCACAGTGCGCCGGCGGCGGCCAGCGGGGTTCCGTCCTCCAGAGAGAACACGTGATAGCGCGGACAGAAAAAGCGGTTCATGGTTCCCGGCCAGGTGGTATGGCGGACAGACTGTCCGAACCGGGGCGGGTTCAGAATGCTGACATGAATCCGTGAGAGAACAAAAAAGAGATGACGGTCAAGCAGCGCCTGATGGCTGAGGCCCAGGAGACGGGCGTGTGTCTCTCCGCCTTCCTGCATGGCCGCAAACAGGGCATCCAGCCGCATTTTTCCATACAGATCGCAGTCTATCGAACGGACAGACAGAGATTCCGTATAGGTTTTATCCATAATGGTTTCCTTCTTCCTGTGGTCTTTTTCCGGGTCTGCCGGACATTGCCCGGACAGAATAGCACATTTCAGGTACGAGAACAAGAGGTACAGTTCACGGGTCAACGAATGAAATGTGGGTGTTGCCGGGCGTAGAAAAAGATGAGCTATTTGGGCCAAGTTCTGGCTTCACTTTCAGCGCTTTCAGAAGCTTTTCTTCGCACTCTCCTTCGGCGAGGGAGATGCAAATCCTGTTTTCCGTTCTTCCACCGCCAGATCATCCAAAAGGGAGGTATCCGGCAGGGCGCCGAAAACGTCATTTTCCATTGCGCATTTTACTGAATCTGTTCCGCGCTTGAGGAATTCGGATGCAAAGGTCACCGACACTTTGTACGCTTCATCGTCGATTTCTTTCCGAAGGAATGCAAAGGTATGATTCGGCAGATTCAGATCCAACATGTTCGTGTTATGCGTGGTAAACACAAGCTGTCCATTCTTTCCCAGCCTTTCGACCATCAAACCGAAGATTCGTTTCTCAATGTCACTGTGAATGGAAGAGAAATGTTCATCACAGTAGTAGAAGCAGTTCCCGGTGGAAACCATTGACGCCAGGAACACGGCCACGTCGATCCCCTCTGCAGTACCACTGGAAAGGAGTTCCCTGTTCAGCAGCTTTCCATCCTGGATAATGATCTCCTTTCCACGTCGTCGGATAACGAAGGAATCCTTCAGATCTTTCGCAATGGATATATCGGTCAGCGTGGGATCGAGTGTGCCGATCACGGCTCGGAGCGTCTTAAGGAGTTCTGTCTTCTGAATATCTTTCACTCTGAGTGATGTTTCAATCTCGGGATAAGCAGAACGGAACTCCATTGGACCGACCAGTTCCTTCAGCTTTTTGATGTTGCCGTTAACCTCATCGGTTCTGTCCGTTAGTTTGCCAGCAGCCATTTCATAAGAATCCATTTCCGCAATTTCTGCGGTGGAGTAACGGAAATTTACATTTTCGCCATCGACGAATCCGCAGAATCGATGGAGGATGAATCCCTCGTTAACGAAATCCACCTGAAATTCAGCCGGACGATTTTCCGAATTCAATTCGCGGAGAATGGCCTCAGTGGATTCCTTAATGGAACTGAAAATTCGAAGAAGAGCACGTCCGAAACTGGTCTTCCCTGTGGCATTTGCACCCATGAGGATCACAGCTCTCTTATAGCGGAACCGCTCACGCCCCTCAAGTGCTTCACTGCCCATCAGAGAGACGGATGGTTTCCCTTTCAGGCGCCTCTTGTAAGTAAAGCTGACACGGAAGTCATCGAACCCGTACACATGTTTGAGCTGTACATCCAAAATAATCATTTGGCATCCTCGTTATTTCGCATTTTACGAAATTATAATGGTTCTCTTTCCTTCCGAAGTCAAGCCCCTTCACAGAA
>JAFUBF010000264.1 GCA_017460325.1 Clostridia bacterium
CAGGTCGCAACCGGCCGCGATAAGCGCCTCGGCAGCTGCCTTCTCTTCCTTCTCATCGTACCAGGATCCGGTGAACTGCACCTTCATCTGGACATCAGGACACACGCTCTTGGCGCCCAGATAGAAGCTGGTATAGCCGGAAACCACCTCAGCGTAGGTGTAAGCGCCGACATAACCCATCATGGGCACGTCGCCCTTCAGCTTGCCGGCCTCTTTCATCTCATTCAGCTTCATGCCTGCCGCGATGCCGGCCAGGTAACGGCCGTCATAGATCGTCGCAAACGCATTGGCCAGGTTCGGATATTCCTTCAGGTGAGCCAGGTCACCGGTGGCGTGCACAAACTGCACACTGGGGTTGCCCGCCACTACGTCATCCGTGTAGAACTGATGGCCATAGCTGTCAAAGAAAACGATATTGCATCCCTCATCAACGGCATCAAGAGCCGTCTCTGCACAGGCGCTGGATTCGGGCTGATTGCGGTAGAACTGCAGCTGATTCTCGCTAAGTCCCAGAGCAGCCGCCGCCTCACGGGCGCCGTTCATGAAGTTCAGGTCATAGGTGGAGTTCTCGTCGTGCAGCAGAATGACACCCAGCTTGATGTCTTCTTTTGCAATGCCGTCAGCCATGGCCGCCACGGCTGTCAGACAGAGTGCCAGAACCATTACCAGAGCAATGATTTTACGCATGGTCAATTTGCCTCCATATTCTCTCTGTGGTCAGGGCCGACAGGCCCGAACCCTTCCCTTTACCCGGATACCCGGGTCTTTCCGGCCGTCAGCGGCAGAGGTTCTTTTCCTGTACAGTTCTCCGCCGGTTTCGGCAGCGCTCCGGGACAGTCCGTCAAAAACACGAACAATCCGGAAACGACCATGCGCATTATAATCATAGTTCCCGAATATTACAACCTTCATCCCCGGAAAAAAGTTAAGTTTTAACGAATATTCAAGATCGTTTGACTTTTCTTGTTCGGTTTTACCAGTTTTCGAAAGGCGGAGGGCCTTTCTGACCAGCATTTCCCGAATCTTTTCCACGGAAAACAGCCTTTCGCCCGCTCAGTCATAGTAGTGCGGCTGAACCTCCTCCGGAATCAGGCACTTATACCCGTCGCCCTTCAGCCGGCGGTTCAGTTCATCCCTGGCCCGGACCAGCAGTTCCGGCTGCCTGAGGAGCGTAAGCCCGGTACGGGCCAGCACCTCCCCCGCTTTCAGCATCCCCTTCATGGCGATATCGGATTTGCCCTGGGCCACCCACTGCCAGCTGTGGGCATCGGCCCCGTACGAATAGCAGTTCAGGTTGGCCGTACAGGTCGGTGTCACCCAGCTGACATCCCCCACATCCGTGCTGCCCATTTCGCAGACATCGGAGTGATTCGTTTCAATGTAATAATCGCAGAGCTCGCTGCTGCGAATGTTCTTTTCCAGTTTCTCCCTGTCCCGGCACGCCCCGGGCATGCCCGACAGCTGATCCTCCACAGGAACCGTCGCCTTGAATCCGGCGGCATAATGGCGTTCCTCCTCCGTATATTCGGGCACACCGGTTTCCCGGAATGCCGCATCCAGGACTTCCTCCAGGACAAAATTGGGAATGGTGTTGCTGAGGCCCTCGTCAAAGACGATCTCAAGTTTTGTCTCCGTCATGAGCGCCGCACCCCGGGCAATGTTCTTAACGCGCTCATAAAGGCGTTCACACCTTGGGTTGGTGGTTGAGCGTACCAGGTATCTGGACTCCGCATAGGCCTGCACCACATTGGGGGAACTGCCACCCGGATTGGAAATGGCATAGTGTACCCGGTCCGAGTCCTCCATGTGCTCCCGCAGATAGTTGACCCCGACATTCATCAGCTCAACCGCATCCAGTGCGCTGCGCCCCAGGTGCGGGGCACTGGCCGCGTGGGCGGGAATCCCGGTAAAGCGGAAATAGCACTGGATACAACTCTGGGAACTGCCGGTGCACACCATGTTGAAATTGGACGGATGCCAGGTCAGCGCCGCATCGCAGTCGCGAAACAGCCCGTCTCTGGCCATATAGGCCTTTCCGGAACCGCTTTCCTCCGCGGGACATCCGTATATCCGGAGGGTCCCCGTAAGCCCTTCCGCCTGCATGAGATCCCGTAGGAGAAGAGCGCCGGCAATCGCGCCGGTTCCCAGCAGGTGATGACCGCAGCCGTGGCCCATGGGCTGGCCGGGAATCGGGTCGGGCCTGAGGTGATCCGCCTGCTGTGCCAGTCCGTAAAGTGCGTCAAATTCCCCGAGGAACGCAAGCACCGGTTTCCCGCTGCCCCACTCAGCCACATACCCGGTCACCGTCCCGGCGGCATTTTCCGTGACGGTGAATCCCATTCGGCGCAGATACTCTACCTGCACGCGGCTGCTGACAAATTCCCGGAAACTGGGTTCGGAATTTTCCCAGACCGTCCGGGCAAGGTCGATCAGGTCCTTCTCGTAACGTTCAAAAATCGGGTTGAGCATATTGTCCTCCTCCGGCCCGTCAAGGGCATCTAAAGGGCCTTCCCGAAGGGGAAGGCCGGTGTTATTTCTTCTCTGTCGTTTCGAGGTGATGGCAGGCCACACTGTGTGACCCGAAGTGCTGCATGCCCGGCATCTTGCGGCAGGCCTCATCCGCCAGCGAGCAGCGGGTACTGAACGGACAGCCGGTTGGGGGATTCAGCGGCGAGGGAATCTCGCCCTCCAGGATAATCCGTTTCCGGCTCTTTCCGATATCCGGATCCGAGATGGGAATCGCGCTGAGCAGTGCCCGGGTATAGGGATGGAGGGGATGGAAATAGACATCGTCACTGTCCCCCACCTCCACCAGGTGCCCCAGGTACATGACGCCGATCCGGTCCGAAATATGCTTGACCATGCCGATGTCATGGGCGATGAACAGGTAGGCGATGTTCCTCTCCTTCTGAACGGATTTCAGCAGGTTAATGATCTGCGCCTGGATGGACACATCCAGTGCGGAGATCGGTTCATCGCAGATGATGAAATGCGGATTGACCGCCAGCGTGCGGGCAATGGAAATGCGCTGCCGCTGGCCGCCGGAGAATTCGTGGGGATAGCGGCGGATATGGTCCGGCTTAAGGCCCACCGTGCGCAAAAGTTCGGTAACCCGTTCCTCCCGGGCGCCGGCCGTGCGGTACAGGCCGTGAATCACCATGGGCTCTGTCAGAATTTCCCCGATGGTCATCCGGGGATTGAGAGAGGCGTACGGATCCTGGAAGATCATCTGAACCTCCCGGCGGAAATTGTGCAGGGCCTTTCCGCTCAGATGGGTGACATCCTGTCCGTTGATGAGGATATCCCCGAACCGGGGGTGATTAATGCCGACAATAGCCCGGCCGAGAGAGGATTTGCCGCAGCCCGATTCTCCCACCAGACCGAAGGTTTCCCCCTCATCAATGGTGAAGGAGACATCGTTGACCGCATGAACCAGCTGTTTGGGCGAAAAGATGCCCTTGGTGACATCGTAGACCACATCCAGGTGTGAAATTTCCACATAATGACCTGAACTCATGCTCTGTCCCCTCCCTTCCCCGCTTCATCCGATTCCGCTCGGCGCCTGACCTCATTCAGCCAGCAGGTGCTGATGTGCGTGTCCGAAAGGACCGTACTGTCCGGCATGCGGACCTTGCAGATCTTCATGGCCTGCTCACACCGGTCCACGAACGGGCAGCCCCGGGGCGGCTTCAGCAGATCCGGCGGCGAACCGGGTATGGGGATCAGGTCCTGCTCCTCCTCCGCTTCCGGATTGTTGATACAGGACAGAAGGCCGCGGGTATAGGGATGATTGGGCGAATAGAAGATCTCCCGGTCCGTCCCGGCCTCCATCACTTTTCCGCCGTACATGATCAGGATGCGGTCACACAGACAGGCGACCACGCCAAGATCATGGGTGATCATGACAGTGGACGTCCCGCTTCTGCGGGTCAGGTCCCGGATCAGCTCTAGGATCTGGGCCTGAATGGTCACATCCAGCGCGGTGGTGGGTTCATCCGCAATGAGCAGCTTTGGGTTATTGGCCAGGGCAATGGCAATGATAATCCGCTGCCGCATACCGCCGGAGAACTGATGCGGATACTGACGGATCCGCTTTTCCGGAGAGGGAATGCCCACCTGCACCATGAGTTCCAGCGCCCGCGTACGGGCCTCCTCCCGGCTCATGGACGTATGGTTGAGAATCGGCTCCATGATCTGGCGTTCAATGGTCTGCAGGGGATTGAGGAATGTCATGGGATCCTGGAAGATCATGGCCATTTTGTTGCCGCGGATCTGATTCATATGCTGAATGTACGCCTTCTCCGTGGGGAAGGCGCTGCGGCTGATGTCATCCCCGTCAAAGGTAATCCGGCCCTCCCGGAGGATGCCGTTTGCGGCCAGAAGGCCCATGATGGCATACATGGTCACGGACTTGCCGGAACCGGATTCTCCCACGATTCCCAGAATCTCCCCCGGTTTCAGGGAAAAGCTGACATCCCGCACGTCGTGAACAAGGCCCTGGTCCGTTTCAAAATCGACACAGAGATTGGAAACCTCAAGCAGATTGGTTGATTCCATGAAATTACCTCTTTCTGGGATCCAGCGCATCGCTGAGACCGTCGCCGATGAAGTGCAGGCTGAGCATGGTCAGGCTGATGGCCATTACCGGCCAGACCATCTGCATGGGATAGAGCATGATCAGGGAACGGGCATCATTGGCCATGGTTCCCCAGCTGGCCATGGGAATGGAAATGCCGATTCCCACAAAGGCCAGGAATGCCTCGGTGAAAATGGCATCCGGCACCATGAGAGTGGTATTGACGATGATAGGCCCCATGCAGTTGATGATCAGGTGCTTGAAGAGAATCCGCGTCCGGCTGGCGCCCAGAACAAAGGCCGCCTGGGCAAATTCCTGTTCCTTCAGGGAAAGAACCTGTGCCCGGACCTGACGCGCCATTCCGACCCAGCTGCTGACACAGATGGCCAGGAGGACGGAAAAGATGTTCGAGCCGAAAATCAGCATGATGAGAATGACGTACAAAAGAGTCGGCACCGAATAGAGGATGTCCACGATACGCATCAGGATGAGGTCCACCCGTCCCCCGATGTACCCGCAGATGCCGCCGTAGGCGACCCCGATCAGCAGGTTGAGCAGGGCAGCGGCAAAGCCGACGGAGAGCGAGATCCGCGCCCCGTACATGACCCGCACGAAAATATCACGGCCGAATTTGTCCGTGCCGAAAGGATGCTGCCAGCTGGAGGCGGCATTCCGGTGCATCAGGTCCTGCCCGTCATAGGTATAGGGCGAGAAAATGGGCACAAAGATGGCCGCCAGAATCAGGATAAAAAGGAAGACCAGGGAAACCAGGGCCAGACGGTTCTTTTTGAACTGCGCCCAGGTATCCTGAAAATAGGTCTTGCTCTGCATGGCGACGAATTCACTGTCTTTTTCCTCGTCACCGAGCCGCTCAAACCACTCCTCCGGGATCTCCGCCGCAGGAATGTCCAGAACCGCTTCACAGTTGTTTAAATCTACCATTTGGACCTCCTAATTCAGACGGATTCTGGGATCAATGGCGGCCGTAATCAGATCCGTAAGGATGTTGGCAATGATGATAAAGGCCCCGTAAAAAATCGTCAGCGCCATAATCAGGGTATAGTCCCGGTTGGAAACGCTGGTGACGAACTCCGCCCCGATACCCGGAATGGAAAAGAGGGTTTCAATGACGAATGAACCGGTCAGCAGGGTGGCAATCAATGGACCGGCATAGGTAATGACCGGGATCAGGGCATTCTTGAGCGCATGGCGGATAATGACCTGCAGCTCCGGTGTTCCCTTGCTTCGTGCCAGAACCATGTAATCCTGACGCATGACCTCAAGGAGGCTGGAGCGGACCAGACGGGCGATCATGGCGATGGGCGCCAGGGAAAGTGCAATGCCGGGCATGATGTAGTGCCGCCAGGTCGACAGCCCCACAAAGGGCAGCCACCCGAGGAGCACGCCAAAGACCAGCATCATCAGAAGGGCAATCAGGAAAGAGGGGACGCTGACCCCAATGGTTGAGATCACCGCCACGAGGCCGGAAACCCACCGCTGCCTGGAGAAGGCGGAAATCGTTCCCAGCAAAATGCCCACCGTCATGGCAATGACAAAGGCCACCAGGCCAAGGGAGGCCGTCGCCCCGATGCCCCCGCTGATGATATCCGTCACCTCCCGGCCTTTCCGGTTCAGGGAGGTCCCGAAGTCCCCGTGGAGAGCGTTACGGAGGTACGTGCCGAACTGAACCAGCAGCGGCTGATCCAGTCCGTACTTGGCAATGAGTTTTTCCCTGACCGCTGCCGGAAGTTTGCTGGTCTCGCCGGCAAACGGGGATCCGGGGATGATGTGCATCAGGAAAAACGTAATGGTCGCCAGCGCCAGCAGCGTAACGACGCCGATCAGAAGACGCTTGAGGATATATTTACCCATTGGCATCCTTCCTTTCCAGATACTGCTCAAACCAGGCTTCAATTTCGGCCAGCCGGCGCAGACGGTGCCGGGGTTTGCCGGAACGGGACAGGGAATGGTTTTCCCCCTCGAACAGGCAGACACGGGTCGGCACGCCGAAGTGCTTCATGGCCGCAAACATCTGCAGTCCCTGGTCAACGGTGCAGTTGTAGTCACAGAGGGAATGAATGAACAGAATCGGGGTACGGGCATTGGCCGCATATTTGAGCGGGGACATGTTCCACAGAACCTCCATCCCCTGCCACGGGTCCGTTCCGGATTCATTCCGGTCAAAGGTATGGCCGATCTCGCTGGTGCCAAAGTCGGACACCCAGTTGGAGATGCTGCGCTGACTGGCAATGGCCGCAAACCGGTCCGTATGCCCCTCGATCCAGTTGCACATGAATCCGCCGTAGGAGCCGCCGCAGGCCCCAAGCCGCGATCGGTCCGCCTCCGGGAAACAGTCAAGGGCATGATCCAGGAAGGCCATGAGGTCCTCGTAATCAATGGTTCCGTACCGTCCGCGCAGGTCCGCAAACGCCTCCCCGTACCCATCGCTGCCCCGGGGATTGCAGAAAAAGACGTAATACCCCCTGCCGCACAGGGCCTGCATTTCATGGAAGAAGGGCGTGCCATAGGCACACCGGGGACCGCCGTGGATTTCAAGCACCGCCGGATGCGGTCCGGGCCCCTCCGGCACCAGTGCCCAGCCATCCAGCGCCATTCCGGCGGAATTGACAAAGGGAATCGGCCGGGCATGACTGACCCGGTACCGGGCAAAATAGTCATCATTGACATGGCTGAGCCGCGTAAACTGCCCCTCCCGGAGATGATAGAGCTCGGCCGTCCGGTCATCCTCGCATCCCGTCATGACCACCGTATCCCCCTGCACATCAAACGAGAAGACGGATCCCCCGGGCCAGGCCAGTTCCTCAAGATCCCCGGTGTCGCTGAGACGGTACAGGCTGCTCTGCGCCCGGCTGAGAGCCGTAAAGTACAGGGCATTGCCGGCGACTTTGAAGGTCCGGCCTGTGCCATACCTGGCATCGGTCATGGGTGCACTGCCGATGGCCAGTTCCGGGGATGAAAGGCAGGTCAGGGAACAGTCTTCCGGATCCGCCAGATAAATGGCCGGCATCTGCCCCATGCCCCAGGACTCCATATCGCTCATGACAAGCACGACCCGGCCCCCGAGGAAAGCTGCCCGGTCCACCCGGTACCGGTTGTCCGGAATCAGGGGACGGTCATTACCCGTAAGGGAAACAAGCCCGGCCGTCCCGCAGAGGGACAGCATGTCGGTATACCGGTCTCCGCAGTACAGCACCGTATCGCCCCGGACATCAAAATCGCGAACGTTCAGAAATTTGTCCGTCAGCTTCCGGAGTTCCTCTGTGGCCGGGGTATACAGGTACAGGGCGTGACGGATCCGGGAAACATACCCCGCTCCGTTCGCCCAGTAAGGGAGCTCCTCCAGCACATGATAATCCGCCGCCTCGCTGCGCATCTCCTCCGTCGCATCCTCCGGCAGCGCATTCAGGTCCTCCCGGACCAGCAGGATATACTGTCCCTTCCCGGCCTTCCGGATATCGCAGACCTGTTTCCCGATTTCAAACGCCCGGACCGCTTCCCCGCCGTCCAGGCGAATCCGGTAGAATACCGTCTTTTCCCGTCCTTTTTCCGGCTTGTCCGCCTCCCCGCGGCAACTTTCAAACAGCACTGTCCCGGCATCCTCAAAAATCCGGATGCCCTCATGACCGGAAGTGGTCAGCTGCCTGCAGGAACCGGTAGAAAGATCTGCCAGGTGCAGATCCCTCAGGTATTCGTTTTTGGCCCTGTCCATTCGGGCCACTGTGAACAGCGCCGTGCGCCCGTCCGGGCTCAGTAGCGGATCGCTGAGAAAACGCAGTTCTATCAGCGACGCGGATGTGATTTTTTCCATGGCAGATCGACCTCCGGCTTTTGAAAACACGGGCTTTGCGCCTGCGAAAGGGTCATCCCGGGATGGCCTTTTCGCAGAGGCAAATCCTCAAGATGGAAAGCCGGGGACGTGCGGGCACGTCCCCGGTGGAAAACCAGTGTATTACTCCATAACCACCAGGTTGAAGTTGACGGTACCGCCCAGAGAACGGTAACCGCTTACGCCACTCTTGACCAGTACGGGTTTGGTGTAGTTAAACAGCGGAATCAGGTAGACATTTTCCTTGATCAGATAGTCCTCTGCCTCATGAAGGGCCGTGTAATAATCCTTCATGTCGGTCAGCCAGGCCGCATCCTTGATCATCTTGTCATAAGTCGGATCATCCACTGCCGCCACCACCTGCATCTGGGTTGTCCACAGATCCAGGTACTGCTTGGCATCATCGGATGCCACATAGCCGTAACGGGAAATCTCAAAGTCACCCGCATCCAGCTGATCATAGAAGACACCGGATTCAACGGCCTCAAAGGTTACATCAATGCCCACTGCCTGCCACATGGCCTGCAGCATGGTGGCCACATCGCCGTGGACGCCGTTGTTTGAATACTTATAGGTGATGTGGAGCGGATTCGCGGCATCATAGCCGGCCTCCGCCAGCAGTTCCTTTGCCTTCTCGGGATCATAGGTAAGAGCCAGTCCCTTCTCATCTGCCTCGGCACGGAAGTCCCCGTCCACGCCGCCAACACCGGTGGGAACATAGCCGTAAAGCTCCGGATACAGAAGGGCGCCGCCCAGGACCTCCACCAGGGTTGTCCGGTCAATGGCCAGGGCCAGTGCCCGGCGCAGGTTCACGTTCTTCGCCCATTCGGGACCTGTGGAACCGGAGTTAATGGCCAGGAAGTAGTTGGAGCACTGAGGCATGACCCAGAGATTCTCCGTTCCCTGATAGGTCAGCGCCGTCTCATTGGAGGGATCCATGGCGATGTCGATTTCGCCGCTGCGGAATGCCATATCCTCAGCCGCCGGATCCGGCATGACGACATATTCAATGCTGTTCAGCTTGACATCGGCTGCGCCGAAGAAGGTCTCACTCTTGACCAGGGTAGCGCCTTCGTTCTCGCCGAACTGCGTAAGGGTGTACGGACCGGAAGACGGATAGCCCACGGTGTAGGACCACAGAGACTTATGCTGCGGGGCAAAGTCCTCGCGGACCGGCAGCCACACATTGCTGCCCATGAGCTTGACCAGATACGGACAGGGCGTTTTCAGGGTAACCTCAAGCGTCCGGTCATCCAGGGCCTTAATGCCCACGTCGCTGGCATCTTCCTTGATGCAGTCAAAGCTTTCGCCGACCTCAAGCGCCTTTTCACTGTACTCCTTGGCGCCCTTCACATAGGTGACCATGTCATAGATCGCCCAGGCATTGTCTGCGCCGTAGGACAGGGCACGCAGGTAGGAATAGACGAAGTCATTTGCCGTTACGGGCTTTCCGTCGCTCCAGACTGCATCCTCGCGGAGCTTGAAAGTATACACCAACGCGTCATCCGAAACGGTATAGGATTCGCACAGCATGTTGGTCGGATTGTTGCTTTCATCCGCCTTGAACAGACCCGCATAGATATGGGTAATCACATAGTTGTTGGAAACTTCGGTGTTGAGACCCGGATCAAGTGTGCTGAACTGAGAACCGATCGCCACGCGAAGCGGCTCATCTGCCAGGGCACTGACCGCCGTCAGCAGCATCAGGACGCCGACAAGCAGGCACAGAATCTTTTTCATCAGAGAACCTCCCTATTTGAATTCAGATTTCCGCCGGAATGCAATTTTTTGCATTCCGACTGAATAAATTGCATTATAGTACCTTGTCCGGTTTTGTCAATAGGCAAAAACCCGCCGGATCTGTCCACCCTTTCGGTGTGGACAAACCCGTACGGGTACGGTTTATTCCCGGATAAATGCCGTTATTCCACCACGGCACCCTTGTTGGCAGAGGAGACCAGTTTGGCATAACGGGCCAGATAGCCTTTTGTCACGTTGGGCGGCGGGCAGACCCACTTTGCCCTGCGGGCACTCAGAGTGGCCTCGTCCACTTTCAGCTCCAGACGTCCCTCGGGGATGTCAATGGAGATGATATCCCCTTCCTCAACCAGTCCGATGACACCGCCGCTGGCCTCCACAGGCGACACATGGCCGATGGCCGCGCCACGGGTGGCACCGGAGAAACGTCCGTCGGTGATCAGGGCCACTTCCCTGTCAAGGCCCATACCACAGATGGCCGAGGTAGGCGAAAGCATCTCGCGCATGCCCGGGCCGCCCTTGGGGCCTTCATACCGGATGACCACCACGTCGCCCGGATGGATCTGACTCTCATAGATGGCCTTGATGGCAGCATCCTCGCTGTCAAAGACCCGGGCCGGCCCCTCGTGCCTGAGCATTTCCGGCGCCACGGCGCTGCGCTTGACTACTGCGCCGTCCACCGCGATGTTTCCGCGGAGAATCATCAGGCCGCCGGTCTGGGAGTAGGGCTGATCGAAGGGACGGATGACCTCGGGGTTGCTGTTCCGGCCCCGGGCGATTTCCTCGCCCAGCGTCTCGCCGGACACCGTCAGCGCATCCTCAAAAAGGAGGCCGCGGCCTTTGAGCTCACTCAGCACACCCATGACACCGCCGGCCAGATGCAGGTCGATGACATGGTGGGAACCGGCCGGTGCCAGATGGCACAGATTCGGCACTTTCGCGCTGGTCTCATTGACCCAGTTGAGGTCAAAGTCAATTCCCGCCTCGTGGGCAATGGCCGGCAGGTGCAGCACCGTGTTGGTGGAGCAGCCAAGGGCCATATCGAGACACAGGGCATTGCGGAAGGCCTTTTCCGTCATGATCCTGTCCGGTGTCAGTCCCTCTTCCACCATTTTGACAATGCGCATGCCGGTCTTCTTGGCCAGGCGGATCCGCGCAGCGTCCACGGCGGAAATGGTACCGTTTCCGGGCAGCGCCATGCCGATGACCTCGGTAATGCAGTTCATGGAATTGGCGGTGAACATGCCGGAGCAGGAACCGCAGCCGGGGCAGGCACTGGACTCGACGTCGTTGAGTCCCTGGTCGTCGATTTTGCCGGCCTTGTACGCACCCACCGCCTCAAAGACGGAATTCAGATCCAGCTCGCCGCTGCGGCCGGGCATCCGGCCGGGCATCATGGGGCCACCGGAGATGACCATGGCCGGCAGATTCAGGCGGCGGGCCGCCATCAGCATACCGGGCACGATCTTGTCACAGTTGGGGATGAACACCATGCCATCAAATCCGTGGGCAATGGCCATGGATTCACAGCTGTCGGCGATCAGCTCCCGGGAGGCCAGAGAATATTTCATGCCCACATGGCCCATGGCGATACCGTCGCACACGCCGATGGCCGGGAACTCCACCGGCACACCGCCGGCCATCCGGATCCCGTCCTTGACGGCCTGGGCAATGTTTTTCAGGTGGTTGTGTCCCGGAACACAGTCGGACTGGGCGGAAACCACGCCGATCAGGGGACGGGTCAGTTCCTCATCCGTCAGTCCCAGGGCTTTCCAGAGTGAACGGTGAGGCGCTTTTTCAGGCCCCTTCTTTACACGATCACTGATTCTGTCCATTACAGGTCAACCTTTCCGGACCAGCTCATCTTGCTGCGCAGATCCTTGCCGACTTCCTCCAGCTGACTGCCGGCCTCGATGCGGCGGCGGGCCAGGAAGTGGGGGCATCCGGCCTGATTCTCAAGCAGCCAGTTGCGGGCAAAGGTGCCGTCCTGGATCTCGGTCAGAACCTTCTTCATTTCCTTCTTGGTTTCCTCGGTGATCAGGCGCTTGCCCACCTCGTAATCGCCGAACTCAGCGGTGTTGGAGATGGAATAGCGCATGCCGGCAAAGCCGTGGGCGAAGATCAGGTCAACGATGAGCTTCATCTCATGGATGCACTCGAAATAGGCATTCTCCGGCTGATATCCGGCTTCCACCAGAGTGTCAAAACCGGCCTTCATCAGGGCGGTCACGCCGCCGCAGAGCACGCACTGCTCGCCGAACAGGTCCGTCTCCGTCTCCTCACGGAAGGTGGTCTTGAGGATACCCGCACGGGCGCCGCCGATACCGGCCGCATAGGCCAGGGCGATATCCTGAGCCTTGCCGGAAGCATCCTGATACACGGCGATCAGGTCCGGAACACCCTTGCCCTCGAGATACTGGCTGCGGACCGTGTGGCCGGGGCCCTTCGGGGCAACCATGATGACATCCACGTCCTTGGGCGGACGGATGCAGCCAAAGTGAATATTGAAACCGTGGGCAAAGGCCAGAATCATGCCGGGACGCAGATAGGGCGCGATGTCCTTTTCATACATGGCCGCCTGCTTCTCATCATTGATCAGGATCATGATCAGATCGGCCACCTTGGCTGCCTCCGCCGTGGTCATAACGGTCAGGCCGGCGTCCTCTGCCTTCTTCCAGCTCTTGGAGCCTTCATACAGCGCCACGACCACGTCGCATCCGGAGTCCTTCAGGTTAAGGGCATGGGCATGTCCCTGGGAACCGTAACCGACAATTGCAATCTTCTTTCCCTCAAGGAATGAGAGCGAGCAATCCTGCTCATAAAACATCTGAGCCATTTGATATTCCTCCCTGAACTTTATGTTTTGTGTAAAGTCTATCTGATGCGGGCTCCGCCCGCGGAGCCGCTTAAAGGTCGAAAATTTCCGAGTTCATAATCTGGTTGCCGCGCTGCAGGGCCACGGTTCCGGTCCGCACAATCTCGGTGATGCCGTAATCCTGCATCAGCTCCACCATAGCGGACACCTTTTCCACATCCCCGGTGATGGTCAGGGTCAGGGACTCACGGGTGACATCCACCACCTTGGCCTTGAAAATCTCCACCAGCCGCATCAGGCCTTCCCGGTCATGGGCATTGGCGGCCACCTTGATCATCACCAGCTGGCGCTCCACCGTGTTCGCCGGATCATATACCCGAACCTTGCGCACACAGATCAGCTTGTAGAGCTGCTGCACCAGCTGCTCAATGCTGGAATCATTGCCCAGCACGACAATTGTAATTCTTGAAACCGTCTGGTCCTGGGTCGGGCCCACCGCCAGGCTTTCAATGTTGAAGCCCCGGCGGGAAAACAGGCCGGAAACCCGGGAAAGAACACCGGGTTCATTGCTGACCAGAACACCCACGGTATACCGATTCCGTACATTCTTGTCCATTATTGCGTATTCTCCTTTAATGGTGCTTTGGCTATCGGCACCGTATGGCTGACAGGGAACATGATTTGACAAACCGGTGCAGAGCACCGGGCCCATTCCTTTAATGGTGCTTTGGCTTTCGGCACCGTATGGCTGACAGGAAACATGATTTGACAAACCGGTGCAGAGCACCGGGCCCATTCCTATTTCCTGCCGGTCAGTTGAGGCAGAAGGAATCGATTGGTGAACCGGGGGCCACCATGGGGGCCACCATTTCATCAATGTCCAGCATGCACTCAATCAGATACGGCGCCCTCAGGTCCACTGCCTCGGCAAAGGCCCGACGGAAATCCTGCTCATTGTCCACCCGGGCACCGCGGATACCGTACGCGTCGGCCAGCTTCATGAAGTCGGGACCCCGGTCCAAAGTCGTCTGGGAATAGCGTTTCCCGAAGAACAGGGTCTGCCACTGCCGCACCATTCCCAGCGTTCCGTTGTTGAAAATCACCACGATCACGGGGAACTGGTAGTAGGCAATGGTGGAAAGCTCCGTCAGATTCATCCGGAAGGAACCGTCGCCTGTCACCAGCACCACCGGCTCACCCAGCGCCTTGGCCGCACCCATGGCAGCCCCCAGGCCGAATCCCATGGTTCCCAGACCGCCGCTGGTCACCAGCTGCCGGGGACGGATGAAGGGGAAATGCTGCGCCGTCCACATCTGATGCTGTCCCACATCCGTGGCCACGGTAATGGAGGGGGCCAGGTCGGACATGGATTTCAGAATCTTCCGCGGCTCAAAGAGATCGTTGGAGAGGTATTCCTCCGCCATGCTCTTTGCCTGCCGCATCCAGATGGGATGTTCCTTCTTCTCAAGGCGCGGCAGCAGCAGATTCAGAACCGTTTTGGCATCGCCCGTAATGTGCAGGGTCGTCGTCACATTCTTGTTGATCTCCGCCCGGTCAATGTCGATATGCAGGACCTTGGCATTGGGAGCAAATGTATCCGCATTGCCCAGTGCACGGTCCGAAAAACGGACCCCGACCGCGATCAGCAGATCGCAGCGCTGCATGGCAATGTTGGCCGCGTGTGTTCCGTGCATGCCCAGCATACCCAGCATCCGGGACCCCGATTCGGGCAGGGCACCCAGTCCCATGAGCGAGGACACTGCCGGGGCATCAATCCGGTCCGCCAGTTCACTCAGCTCGTTTTCCGCACCGGAGAGAATGACGCCGCCGCCAAAGTAGATCAGCGGCCGCTCCGCCTTCTGCACCAGCTCAGCGGCTTGTTCCACATACGGCTCCACCCGCATCTTGTACCGTTCCAGCGCCGCGCCTTCCGGACGGAGCTGCATCATGGGATGGCTGGCGGAAAGGGTCGGAATCAACTGATCGCCGGAGGCCGGAACGTACTCCGTCTCCGCGATCTGCACATCCTTGGGAATGTCCACCAGTACCGGACCGGGACGGCCGGTTTTGGCGATGAAAAACGCTTCGCGGATCGTGTCAGCCAGTTTCCGGACATCCGTCACCATGTAGTTGTGCTTGGTAATCGGCATGGTAATGCCGGAGATATCCGCCTCCTGGAAGGAATCGGTGCCCATCAGGCTCTGGGGCACGTTGCCCGTAATGAAGACGATGGGGGTTGAATCCATGTACGCCGTGGCAATGGCCGTCACCAGATTCGTGGCACCCGGTCCGCTGGTGGCAAGACAGACGCCCGTTTTTCCGGTTACCCGTGCGTATCCGTCCGCCGCATGTCCCGCATGCTGCTCATGGGCCGTCAGCACATGGCCGATCCGGTCAATCCGTTTATACAGCTCATCGTAAATCGGCAGCACGGCGCCGCCCGGGAAACCGAAGATCGTCTCCGTTCCCTGCTCGATGAGACACTCAATCAATATGGCTGCTCCACAAAGTTTCACTTGCGTCCATCCTTTACTCTGTTTCTTTCT
Organism: Clostridia bacterium; assembly: GCA_017460325.1. GTDB lineage: Bacteria > Bacillota > Clostridia > Christensenellales > Aristaeellaceae > Ventricola. The sequence continues at coordinate 15,543 of JAFUBF010000264.1, forward strand.
CACAGAAATCGGGCGGTAAAAAAACAGTCATTCTCCCTCTTAGGGCGAATGACTCGCGGTACCACCTAATTTCTGTGCTGTGCACACTCTGGAATCTTACATTCCTTCGGCTGTAACGGGCCACCCGGCTCACCTACTGTCCGGCAAATGCCGAAGTTCAGTCTGCTGCTCGGAGGGGAGTATTCTCTGCGTTCCACCGGGGAAGGCTTCCACCATTTCCTTCTTCGCTGTACGGATTTCCGCAGTTTTTTCCTCGTCATCGCGAATCCTGCGATATATTATCACGCTCATTTTTCCCTGTCAAGCACAGGTTGCGCCGATTCGCCTGTTAAATCTTTCACAAAGTCAGCCCAAAGTGCCCGCAATTGGCACGGTTCAGCTCAGTTTTTGCTCTTCTGCCGCATGAAGTCCGTGAGATACCGGTCCATGACCGGCGTCCACCATTCCGTATACCCCGCCCGGTACGGATGGATCGGGTCATGCATGTACCGTGCATACAGTTCCCCGCCAATCAGGCGGCACATATCGGGATCGTGAAACAGGTCAATGATGCCGATACCCCACTTTTTCCGGATTTCCGGCAGCAACTCCACCATCTGCCTGTACAGCTCACTGTCAAACCAGGTCCCCGTGTAGAATACGACCGGACAGTGAAACCGCTCCTGAACGCACAGGAGAATCGCCTCGATGGCCCCGGCCACCGTGGTTTCATCCATCTCCTGCAGCATTTTGCCCTCGCTGATTCGCCCCAGGGGCTTTCCCTGAACCGCATCGTTGGTGGACAGCTGCACCACCACCAGGTCCGGACAAGTGGCACGGACCTGTCGCAGACGTGCCACATAAGAATCCGCGGAGGTGTTCACCAGGGTCGTGCCGGAAATGGCATACTTATCGCAGATGAGTCCCTCGTGCCGGTCCCGGATGGCATCCACCATGGAATAGTGTCCGGCTGCCTGTGCCCCATAGGTCACGGAGGACCCCAACCAGAGAATCCGCCGCCCGGCCAGGGGATCCCCTGCCTTCCGTATCTGTGCCCGCGGCCGGGCGGGAACCAGCACCAGGGCCGCAATCCCCGGGAACGCCTCCCAGGCCAGTGCCTCCGCCTTTGCGCCAAAGGCCGCCACAATGGTCAGTACATCCCCCGGATGCAGACGGGTATCCTGGGCAATTTCCGCCTCCGTGCACGCGCAGAAATCCGTCGCGTCCGTTCCCGGAATCCGCTCCTCAATGTGGGCCGGGGAATCCGCCGGAACCGGGCAATCCACCGGCGCCGTCCAGGGCTCTTCCCCGTTCAGACTGAACAGAAACGGCTGCGAACTGGACTGGGCCAGAATGGCGGAAACCCGCAGGTATATGTCATATCGACCCTCCGTCCCTTCCGGCATCCGGAAAAGGACCCGTCCACCCGGTGCCAGACTGACAATCATCCCACTGCCCGACTCCAGCCGCGTCTCACTCAGGCCGTTCCCGGGATCCACACCGATCCCTTTCGTGAATTCCGCATTTGCCGCCGGTATCACAAGAACTCCGACGCTTTCCGTCCTCAGTTCTCCGTTCATGTTCCGCTCCTTTTAATACTGCTTTGGCTTTCGGCACCGTATGATTGACACAGGACATGATTTAACAAACCGGTGCAGAGCACCGGGCCCGTCCCCGACACGGCACAGACTTTTGGTCGGTTTCCAGAAGCATCGCTGAAACTTGGGGCTCTTTCCATCGTTCATTCGCCCCGGAAGCTGAAGTTCCGGCGATATCCGGCCAGGCAGACGACTTTCGGTCGGTTTCAATTGTTACAAAACTGTTACGTTTCATCGAAATTCCCCGGAAAGTTATCCTCCGCTTGTCCACCGGATATCCACATGTTCCCACCGGGTTTTCCACAGGATTTTGCCGCTTATCCCCCGCTTACCATGGGAAAAGTCGGCCAAAAAAGGAAAGTTATCCACAAATCCAGATGTTCAACCTTCCAAAGCTGTGGATAACTTTTTGAGCCAAAATGTTACAAATGTGACATTTTTGACACTCCTCCGACTTATTTGTCATGATTTGCAACAATTCTGACAAAGGATTATACCAGTCGCAGGGACGGACAGGCGTTGAGATCCAGTCCTGCTACCTCGCCCTGCATCAGGCGGTAAAAGGCCGCACTGCCGATCATGGCGGCATTGTCCGTGCAGAGAATGGGCGGGGGCATCAGCAGACGCAGGCCATACCGGGCACACTTCTCCGCCATCGCCGCCCGAAGGCCGGAATTGCTGGCCACGCCGCCGGCCAGTGCCACAGTTTCGGCGCCGGTATCCAGTGCTGCCAGAATCGCCTTGTCGCTGAGCAACTCCACCACCGCATGCTGAAAGCTGGCCGCAATATCCGCCGCCGGGATATTCTCGCCCCGCTGCCGCAGAGCATGCACCCGATTAATCAGCGCCGTCTTGAGTCCGGAAAAGCTGTAATCATAACGTCCGCTGATTTTCACATGAGGCAGCTGCAGTGCCAGGGGGTTCCCTTCTTTGGAGAGCTTATCCAGCAGCGGCCCGCCCGGATAGGGCAGATTCAGTACCCGCGCCGCCTTGTCAAACGCCTCGCCGGCGGCATCATCCATGGTCTGTCCCAGCAGGGTGTATCTGCCGTAATCCTCCACCCGGACAATATGCGAATGTCCCCCGGAGGCGATCAGGCAGATAAACGGCGGCTCAAGATCCGGCGTGGCAATGTAGTTGGCGCTGACATGCCCCTCAATATGATTGACCGGAATCAGCGGTTTGTCCGCCGCATAGGCCAGGGCCTTGGCATAGGACACGCCCACCAGGAGTGCCCCCACAAGGCCGGGGCCGTACGTAACCGCCACGGCATCCACCTGTTCAAGGGACATCTCCGCCTTGGCAAGTGCCTCCCGGACCACCGGGTCGACGCTCTCCACATGTTTCCTTGAGGCAATCTCCGGGACGACACCCCCGTACATGGCATGCAGCGGAATCTGAGAGGCAATCACCGACGAGAGAACCTGCCGTCCGTCCCGGACCAGGGCGGCCGCTGTTTCATCACAGCTGGATTCAATCGCCAGAATCGTGGCATGCCCTGCCTCTTTCAGCTCCGCCGCCTTCAGGCTCATTCTTGTCAGCCAGGAATCGGTGCGTTCACCCATTTTTTAATCAGTCTCCTCATAAAAATTGTCAGTATTCCCAGCAAAGCCGCAATCAGGGCACTCTGCCAGGCGGTCCTTATCAGGCAGCGAACCGCCGCCCCCTGAAACAGCTCCGTTGGCATCATCCGGATACAGATATCCGTCTCGGGATTCATCAGCCACAGATTGTTGGGAAAGATCAGCCGGTGCATCCCGATAAAGGCCGTCTCAAAATGGGTGGCCACCCAAAGCCCCGACCCGACCAGTACCGCCAGGCCCAGGGCCGCCCCAATGGCCAGGGCCCGCCCGGTCTTTGTGCCGGGATGCTCCGCAAGCCAGGCCCCGAAGACCGTCAGAAGCGCAGCCAGGCCCAGCAGGATGGAGGATACACGCCCCGCCAGCTGAATCAGCTGCCGTACATCACCAAAGTGCACCTGTTCCTTTTCGTTCAGCTGCGGGGGAAGGGTTTCGCTTTTGCCCCGCATATAGGCGGTTACCGTTTCGGCAAAGCGGCGCTGTTCCTCCTCTTTCATCCCGATATATGCCGTAACCGCTTCCGCGTCCCTGACCGGGTCCACCCCGAGCATGGCCGCCACCGCCACCCGGGAATCCGCATCATACAGTTCCGGCCGCAGCGCCTCCGCATGGATGGCGTTGAGAAAGGCACTGAGAATGACCGCAATCAGGATCAGGGCCATTCCCGCGCCCATGAGTATGGATCTGCCGTTCATTTTTTCTCCAAAAAAGACGGGCAAAAGCCCGTCGGATCCTTACTGCATCTGCAGGTAGGCGGTAATAAACCCGTCCAGTTCCCCGTCCATGACACCATCCACATTGCTGGTCTCATAGCTGGTCCGGTGGTCTTTTACCAGGGAATACGGATGGAAGACATAGGAGCGGATCTGGGATCCCCACTCGATCTTCTTCATCTCACCCTTGATGTCCGCCATCTTCTGTTCCCGCTCACGCTCGTGCAGTTCAACCAGCTTACTCTTCAGCATGCGCAGGGCCACCTCGCGGTTCTGCACCTGTGAGCGTTCATTCTGACACTGCACCACAATGCCGGTGGGAATGTGCGTCATACGCACCGCGGAGTCCGTCCGGTTAACGTGCTGTCCGCCTGCGCCGGAGGCGCGGTAGGTATCAATCCGCACATCTTCCATGTTGAGCTCTTCCATGTCATCCTCGATAATCGGGGAGACATCCAGGGAAGAGAAGCTGGTATGACGGCGGGCATTGGCATCAAAGGGACTGATCCGCACCAGACGGTGCACGCCTTTTTCGCCCCGCAGGAATCCGTACACGTTTTCCCCTGTCACCTCAAAGGTTACGCTCTTGATTCCGGCCTCGTCCCCGTCCAGCAGGTCCAGTACCTTTACACTGTACCCATGCCGCTCACAGTACCGGGTATACATCCGGTACAGCATCTGTGTCCAGTCCTGTGCCTCGGTTCCGCCGGCTCCGGCATGCAGGGAAAGGTACGCGTTGCACGCGTCATAGTCCCCCCGCAGCAGCGTCTCCAGCTTCAGCGTTTCAAGGTCCTCAGACAGTTTGCGGATTTCCGTTCCGGCTTCGGCGACAAGACTCTCATCATCCATCTCCTCCGCCAGTTCCATCGTGGCATCCACATCGTCAGCCCGTTTTCCCAGCCGCTCCCAATGCTCGATCTTCGCCTCTGCCGTACGGACTTTCTTGCTGATCTGCGTGGAACGCTCAAGATCATTCCAGAAGTCCGGTTCGTTCATGGTTTCGTGCATTTCGAGCAGCTGCTCTCTCAGTCCGGCGATGTTAAAGTGACTCACCTGCCTCAACAATGCGTTCGCGGATTTTTGCCAGCTGCTGGCGATAAAGTTCCAGTTCGATCACGTTGAGTCACTTCCTTTTTCATAGGTCAAATGCTCCGGAAATTCCGGATGTTCCATGCCCAGTCTGGACTATACGCCCCGACCGCAGCAATTCTTATACTTTTTCCCGCTGCCGCAGGGGCAGGGATCGTTCCGTCCGACCTTCTTATCCACCCGTTTGGGCCCTGCCTTTCCGCCGGCATTCTTCGCCTGCTCCAGGTTCGTTTCCTGGGGCCTGGCTACCTGCTGGCGTTCCTGGCGTCCCACAAACCGGGCGCGGAACATCTGACGGACCGTGGACTCCCGAATCCTGTGTACCATTTCATCGAACATGGCATAGCCCTCGATCTGATACTCCTGAATCGGGTTCCGGTTGGCAAAGGCACGCAGGCCGATTCCGTCGCGCAGCTGATCCATGTCATCAATGTGCGCCATCCACTGACGGTCCACATTGCTGAGCAGCACGACACGTTCCACCTCACGGATATCAAGGCCGGTCTGGGCAACCATTGCCTCGCGCTCCTCATAGATCTCATGGGCCTTCTTTTTCAGCGTCTCCGTGATCTCATTCCGGCTCATGTTCGCGAAGCGATCAAGGCTTTGCTCCATATAGTCCCCCTCCATACAGACGGAGGACAGATATTCGGCCAGGCCCTTCAGATCCCAGTCCATGGCGACATCGCCCTCGCCGCAGAAGGTGTCCATCGCCTCGGCGATGATCATGTCGGTCATCTTGAGGATGGACTCGCGCATGTTCTCGCCATCCAGCACCTGACGGCGCTGCTCGTAGATTTCCTTGCGCTGTTCATTCATGACATCGTCATACTGAAGAACATTCTTCCGGATCTCAAAGTTGCGCCCCTCAATCCGTTTCTGCGCATTTTCGATCTGACCGGTCAGAATCTTGGCCTGAATCGGTTCATTCTCGGCAACCCCCAGTTTGCTGACCAGTCCGGTCATCCGGTCTGAGCCGAACAGCCGCAGCAGATCATCCTCCATGGACAGGAAGAACTGGGAAGAGCCCGGATCGCCCTGACGGCCGGAACGGCCTCGCAACTGATTGTCGATACGGCGGGATTCATGCCGCTCCGTACCGATGATGTGCAGACCGCCTGCCGCAACGACGCGCTCGTGCTCCTCATCCGTCACCCGCTTAAAGTCTTTATAGAGGGTATTGTACTCCTCCCGGGCCGCCAGGATCTCCTCGGAAACGTTCTCATTGAAACCGGTGGCCTCATCGATGATCTCATCCACGTACCCCTTCTGGCGCATCGCCTGTCGGGCCATGAATTCCGGGTTGCCACCCAGCAGAATATCCGTACCGCGGCCTGCCATGTTGGTGGCAATGGTCACAGCGCCGTACCGTCCGGCCTGGGCCACGATCTCGGCCTCGCGCTGATGATGCTTGGCGTTGAGCACCTCATGCCGGATGCCGCGCATCTGAAGAAGCCGGCTCAGCGTCTCGCTGACCTCAACGGAAACCGTGCCCACGAGGATCGGCTGACCACTCTCATTATGCCGCCGCTCAATCTCATCGAGCACCTGGCCGTACTTGCCCTTGCGCGTCGTATAAACCACATCATCCAGGTCCTTGCGGATCATGGGCATGTTGGTCGGAATCTGAACAACATCCAGATTGTAAATGCCCTTGAATTCCTCTTCCTCCGTCTTGGCCGTACCGGTCATGCCGGAGAGCTTTTTGTACATACGGAAATAGTTCTGGAACGTGATGGTTGCCAGCGTCCTGCTCTCGTGCTGCACATTGACGTGTTCTTTCGCCTCAATGGCCTGGTGAAGACCGTCGCTGTAACGGCGCCCGTGCATCAGGCGGCCGGTAAACTCATCCACGATGATGACCTGGTTGTCCTGCACCACATAGTCCACATCCCGTTTCATCATGGCATGGGCACGCAGGGCCGCGTTAATATGGTGCACCAGATCGGTATTGGAGATGTCCGAAAGATTCTCCACCTTGAAGTACTGTTCCGCCTTCCGGATGCCGTCCTCGGAGAGGTTGCAGGTCTTCTTCTTCTCGTCCTTCACGAAGTCCTTGCGCATGGCCGCCTTTTCCTCGTCGGACAGCGGATTTTCCTCCCAACGGCTCTCCTCCGGTTCCACGCCCTCCCTGAGGGTTGAAACAAAGCGGTCCGCCTGTTCATACAGGTCCGTGGATTTCTCGCCGACACCGGAAATGATCAGCGGGGTACGGGCCTCATCAATGAGAATGGAGTCCACCTCGTCCACGATGGCAAAGTTATGTCCGCGCTGCACCATGTTCCGCTTATAGATGACCATGTTGTCCCGCAGATAGTCAAAGCCCATCTCATTGTTCGTTCCGTACGTCACATCGCAGGCATAAGCCGCCTTGCGCTGTTCCTGGTCCAGGTCATGCACAATCACGCCCACGCTCATGCCGAGGAAACGGAAGATCCGGCCGATGTCCTCGCCCTGGAAACGGGCCAGATAATCGTTTACCGTAACGACATGGACACCCTTCCCGGTCAGCGCATTCAGGTACGCCGGCATGGTCGCCGTCAGGGTCTTGCCCTCACCGGTCTTCATCTCGGCAATACGTCCCTGATGCAGCACAATGCCGCCCAGCATCTGAACACGGAACTGGCGCTTGCCCATCACCCGGCTGGTTGCCTCCCGGACTACCGAGAACGCCTCCGGCAGCAGATCATCCAGCGTCTCACCTTTGGCCAGACGGTCCCGGAACTCCTGCGTCTTGGCGCGGAGCTGATCATCCGTCAGTTTCCTGTGTGCCTCCTCAAACGAATCAATGCGATCCACGATCTTGCCAAGCCGTTTCAGCTCGCCGGCCGTCGGATCAAACAGTTTCGATAAAAAACCCATTATTGCCTCCAAACAGCAAAACTTTCAATCAATGACCATACAAAGTCGTGCTATTCTAACATCAAACACCTTTTCGTGCAACTTTCTTCCGTCACTTTCGTCTGAGAGACGTAAAAAAGAATGCCCCGCGGCGCTCCTGTGCCACGGGACATTCTCATTTGGAAAGCCCGCGAAGCGGTTCCAGAATCCGGCGCACCAGCATTTCAGCCGGCGCCTCTGTCACCCGGGCCACCAGGGGCAGTATCAGAAACAGGAAAAGGAAAATCACCGCGATTCTGACCAGATTCCCGGAGGAGCGGCGCAGGATTTCCCTGTTGTCGTACAGCGCCATGTAGACCACCTGATAAGCCATGGCGGCAAGCGTTCCCGCCGCAACACCCTCAAGCCCCCGGAACTGAACGGCAATCACGGAAATTCCCAGATTCAGGGCAGTGGCAATGACGTAATTCATCTGTGTCTGCCGGAAACGCCCGCTGGCCAGGATCAGCTTGTCATACGGATCCCGAAGGCACTGAAGCGCATAGGCCGCCGTCATCAGGGCCGCAAAGACAGGGCGGTTATAGTTGGCATCTGTGATTCCCTCGGTGTATACCCGCACAAATGGCGTGAGAAAAAGAAACAACGTCCCAAAGACGATCATCACGAAGAGATGATTCCATTTTTCAAATGCGGCGAAAAAACGGTTGAGTCCGTCACTGTCACGCTCCGCAATCAGCTCCCCCAGTTTCGGCTGAATACTGCCGGAGACGGAGATAAAGATCCGCCGGACCCCTGAGATCGCCATAAAGTAAACGGAATAGACGGAGACCTCCCGGAACGAGGTAAACAGCGTCAGCAGAACAATGTCCACATTTTCCAGTACAAAGTACGCCACATGCTGCGCAATTCCGTTCCATTTCTGCGGGATCGGCTCCGCATCGTACCGGACCCGGCGTTCAAGCGGATAACGGGTGCGCACATAGAGCAGGACCACCCCGATTGAGCCCAGGTTCAGCAGGGTTCCCGCAAGCCGGACAAGGAGAAGTGGATGCCCGGACCGGATCAGCACGATCTGCACCGCCGTGCCTGCCAGCACCGTCACCGTTCCCAGGAGGTACAGCACATATCCACTCTGATCTGAGAGGATCAGCAGCGATTCCGGAATCCCCACCAGATAATGCATCAGGGTGCCAAGGCCCAGCACAAGAATGAATCCGGCAGAGGCGGGAATGCCCGATGCCGCCGGGAAAAGGGCCAGCAGCAGAACAACATAAATCAGAGAAATGCCTGCAATCCGGCGAAACACCCGTCTGCCCGAGGACAGGATCGCACTGACCTGCCGGAAATCCCGGGCGGCCAGCGGCTGATACAGTGCTGCCGGAATGACGGCACCGATTCCCAGTTCCAGCAGCATGGTGTAGGACAGAAACCGGGCAACAGAGAGAACCATTCCGTTCATCTCGGACCCGTAATGGAGAAGGATCTCTCTGGGCAGAATCAGGCCGCACAGAATCGTTACCGCATGCCGGAGCACCGAACACAACGTGTTTATCATCTGGCGATTCATCTTCCCAGGGCCCTCGCGGCAATCCGCCTCAAAAATCTGTAAACCGGCAGCATGACCGGGATCAGCCGGGGACACAGCCGGATCATCCAGTAGGCAATTCGAACCCGGATCAATACCGGCTCATGCATGAGCCGATCCCCTTTTCTCAGAATTTCCTCCCGGATATCTTTGGCTTTGTCCTGGTCTGCCCGGGAAAGCATTGTCCACTGACTGACTTTCCCGCTCAGCTGGTTCAGCCGAACCTTTTCAAGCTGTCTCTCATCAAACATGCCCGGCGTATTTGCCCGAATGAACGCCTCATACTCCTGCATGGCCATCAGCCAGTCACGCATGTTCTGAAGGGACTTTGTCTGTGTAATGCTCCCCGCCCGGACGCGGTGCATGACCAGCACATCGGGAATCAGTGAAATCCGTTCCGCCCTGGAAAAGGCCTGATACGTCGTGCTGACATCCTCATAGACCCGGTGATCCGGATAGCGCAGACCTGTCCAGATTTTCCTCAGATAAATCTTGTCCCAGGCCGCATGCCCGATTTTCCCCTCTGCAAGTGCCCGAAGCGCTTCACCGGAGGACAGGACACCCGCACGGAAATTGTCCGGTATTTTTCTGCCGGCCCGTTCCGTTTCCATCCTTCCACCCGTCCGATACACGGCATACCGGCAGACCGCAATCTCAGCCCTGTCCCGCAGCAACGCGTCCACCATCTTCTGAATCATTTCCACATCGAACGCGTCATCCGGATCCAGGAAAACCACCGCGTCCCCGTGCATGTGATTCAGTCCTGCATTTCTCGCGCCGCTGAGTCCGCGGTTCTCCTGATGAAATACCCGGATGCGTTCCGGCCAGAGACTCGCATATTCATCACAGATCTTCCCGGAACCGTCAGTGGAGCCATCGTCCACCAGAATGATTTCAACCGGGCTGTATGTCTGCTGAACAAGGCTGTCAAGCGCCTCCCGCAGCCACGGGGACACGTTGTAGACCGGAACAATCGCGCTGACCAGCAGTTCCATCCTATCCCTCCCGTTTTCCCGGTTGTCCACTCCATCCGGTCTATCTGCGCCGGACATATTGCCGCTGCAGCATCTCTTTCAGAAGACGCAGTTCATTTTCCGGGTCAAACTCCGCGGACGGCTGATACACCAGCCCCACGGCATACCGTGTAACCGTCGCCAGCATGAGATGGAGCGTGGCAGAAAATGCCTGTTCCCACGGCGTATCCGTGTACAGGGTGCCATCCGATGCTCCCAGTTCCCAGCAACGCCGAAACTGCTCTGCCACTCTGTCGATCATCCGGGAATAGGGGCTGACTGTCTCCGCATCCGCCTTCTCCCCGCGAAGATAGATGTTGAAGTTCTGATTGAAGCGCAGCAGGTCCCGGTGGTTCCGGTACAGATCCAGGAAGGCATTAAGAAAGCCCGTGTAGATCCCGGCGGCGTCCGTTCCGGTTTCACCGCTTTTCTGCTCCAGCCCATGCCTGTCCTGGTACTCTTCCCACTTCCATACCGCGATGGCGATCACGAACTGCATCTTACTTTCATAGTACCGGTACAGCGTGGCAATCCCCACTCCACTTTCCCGGGCAACGTCGTTCATGGACACGGCATCTATGCTCCGCTCCGTAAACAGCCGGAAGCCTGCTTCCATGGCTCTTTTCTGCTTTTCCGCCATCTGGGCGGCATCTTTTTCCGTGTTGTGCATGGTCTCTCACTTCACTGTCTTTATCGTGATAAGGATTTTATCACCATGAATACTGAAATGCAACACCGCCCGTTACCTTTGAGAAAGACGGACATTGCCGGGAATAAAAATCCGGTATCTGTGCCCACTACCAGGCCGAACTGAATCTCCGGTTTCAGCGCTGAATTCCCGTCCGATCAGGCACAGACGCCTTTTCGGAACACTTTTCACTTGCAGGAACGAAGTTCAAAGGATACAATGGTATCCATCGGTCACGGCCGACCTTTCTAACGAACGTTCCCGTGCAGTTGCCGGCGCTTTCCGGCGGGGCAGCGTGAAATCTCTCGAATGCTTTTTCTGCCTGTTCACTGACACAGGCATCCTCATAAGGGATGGGCCTGGTGTTCCTGCACCGGTTTGTCAAACAACATTCCCCATCAATCATACGATGCCGAAAACCAACGCAACATTAAGGAGGAAAACAGAATGGAACAAACCGTTCAGACACTGATCACGGCGGACAATCACTGGACCTTGCTCACCGTCCTTTTTGCATCCGCTGCATGTTCCATCTGGCTGGAGCAGAAATACAAATGGGCCTCAAAGATCAGCGGTGCCATCATTTCACTGGTGATCGCTCTCGTACTGACAAACCTGCACATCATTCCCGTCAGCGCTCCGGTCTTTGACGATTTTGTCTGGGGCTATGCAATACCGCTGGCCATTCCCCTCCTTCTCCTGCAGGCCAACATCGGGAAAATCTGGCGGGAAACCGGTCGTTTCCTCCTGATCTTTCTCATCGGCGCCGCCGGTACGATCGCCGGAACCGCCCTGGCCACCCTGCTGCTGGGTCACATGGTGAAAGGTCTGCCCGGAGTGGCTGCCATGATGACAGGCTCGTATATCGGCGGCGGAGTGAATTTCACAGCCGTCGCGGATGCCTTCCATGTGGACAGCACCCTGATTGCGGCAACCACCGTTGCAGACAATCTGAACATGGCACTGTTTTTCCTTCTTCTGCTTGGAATTGCCGAAAGTGCCTTTTTCCGGAAGCATTATCCGCACCCGCATATTGACAGAGTCAACGCCTC
>JAFUBF010000265.1 GCA_017460325.1 Clostridia bacterium
ATGACAAGGGTCCTGCTGGCACGTCAACGCAGCCTCAATGGCGTCAATGCACTCAACCCCTCCGGCGGTGTAGTGAGCCGGGTGGTTGACCGCATCATGTGGGATTTCTGTCACATCAGGCAGGCTCGGCAAAATATCACGACTGCTCATTCGGTGTCACCTCCGGGTAGTATCCGTCCACAATGCCCCACCATTGCTCGTAGGAGCAGGGGCGCAGCTCACCTCGGCTGCAAAAGTCATCGGCGTTGCGGAACAGGGATTTATCGACGGCCCACCCGCGATTATCCTCTCTCCGGCACATCGCGCCCATGTTGATACCCACCTCGTTCGTTACGCTGTTCCGGATGCCGAGCGCATCAACGTCTGCATCCGTGTACTGCCGCTCCCGCCCGTCGTTTTGCTTGACGTACTCGTCCCGCCAGTACATGCAGTCCCGACAGTGGACCACCGCCACCGCGGGGATCGCTTTCAATGCTTCCTTCACGTCAAAGGCTTCATAATCGTCCTTAACACATTTACACGCCCGAACTATTGCCGCAGTCCGGTCAATGTACTCAGTCATCTCGCACCTCCCAGCGCTCTGATGGCCATACGCAACGCCTCGCAATATTCCTCCTGGACGAATAATAGCCTTTCCAGCGCTGACGTTCGCAGGTCTTCGCTCATATATCTTCCTCCATTTTCCGCATCAGCATATCCACCTGCGTCCACACCCTCCGAAAGTGCCACTCCTCCCGGAAGTACATGGGCGTGTACCAGACATTCGGTCCGGGCCTTGGGATCAGCGCGCCCTTGCCCACTGTCACCGTCGGATTGGTCAGCGTGTTGGTTATTTCGACATACCCAGCCGCCCCGATCAGGCTCAGCTGCAGGTAACACATGAGCCCCACAATGCAATCCACATCCTGCGCCACGAACAGGACCCGGGTCTGGTAGTTGATTCCCTGGCTCCGGAACTCGTTGGCAGCGGCCAGTAGTGTGGCGCCGGCACCACAGGCGCAGTCATTGACGGCTACCCATCCGTGGCGCTCTATCTGTTCTTTCAGGTCCACTCCCATCGTCACGCTGGCCATGAGCCGGCACACGTCATAGGGCGTGAAAAACTGGCCCGCCTGGCTGTTCCCCAGCTCCAGATTCATGTACAGCTCTCCGAGAAAGTCCTGGTTCGGATTGCGCTCCATGCCGATGACGACCTCCGCCAGCATATGGCTGAACGCATGAAGCTCGTCATCCTGGTACTTCCCCGCTGTTTCCCGGTAGGTCTTCTCCCGCTCAGTCTCGTGGGACTTGTCCACCATGCAGGAAACGGAACAGGCCGACATGACCACAAAGTCCTGCCAGACCTGCCAGCGAGAGTAGCGGCCGACCAGGGAGTCAAAGATCTTCGCAAACGCTTTCTGATGGGTGTCTCTGACAGTTCGTGCTGTGCTCTTCATTTGCCCTCCTGCACCTCATACACCACGCAGAACCGCTTTCTCCCGCAGATCTCGCAGACGGTCTTCTCTGTCCTTGGGCTCACCGGCTTCAGCGCGGCCGCGCTCTCATGGGCGCATTTGCCGCAGATGCTGATGGTCTTCTTTTTCATACGTTCTCCTCTGTGCAAACAGGGCTGCCACTGCCGGGCAGCAGCCCCGCCATCGACTCAGATCAAATTTCCCTAACCGCAATTCCGTGTACGTAAAGCATAAGTTTCCGCTTGAGCACAAATTTCGCATAACCGGCGCTATGTGGGTCTCTGTACCCCTTCACGTCTTCCACGACCAAGTCTCCGTTCTCGTCACGGTACACAAAGTCCGCTATGTAGTTGACAGCTCGCTCCACGCATTTTCCGTCAACTCTCTGGACCGGAATCAGTTCATACTTCACCTGCCGCTCCAGGTCAGAGATCAGCCCCGCCCTCTTCAAGACCAGCAGCTCTCTCCACCTGGCGGCTTCCTTCTTGCTGTCGAAGCGGATCCCGTCCACCGTGACCTTCCGGTTGCCGTACTTAGCCACTGCTCTCAGCTCCGTTCTTCTCCTCCGCCTGCATCTGTTCCAGCAGTCGACGAAGGTCTTCTTCTCGCTCCGCTACGTCCTTCTCGTCCCCGTTCCGGCAGCTCATCTGGTCTGCCGGGACAGGACCCTGTGACGGGCGTTTTTGCGGCGCAGAAACCTTCCGCCCCCGCTGGTGTCTTTCGTCCATCGCTTGCACATCGGCCAGACACTTCACTCCAGCCTCACTCCAGCTGCGGAGAATCCCCCGTATGTACGGCCAGCGTGGTGAACGGTTGTCCAGCGCTCGATCCATCGCCAGTCTGCAGACCTCCGCGCCCAGCTCCGCCTCGAAATACTCCAGCTGTGACAGACTCTCCGCAGACGGTGTGGCGTTGACGCACTGGCAATAATAGGCAACAGACTCCGATTTTCGGACAGGGGCAGGTGGGGCGGAATCCGCCCCGTCGCCTGTACGAGGTAGTATGTTATTATTATCCCCCAGCCTATCGTACGAGGTAGGTAAGGTAAGGTTATGGTTAGGTTGCCCGGTAACATCGCCGTTACAATCCGGTAACGGTTCCGGTTCTGTTACGGTAACGTTACCGTAACGGTTACCGGTTTTTTTCGCTTTTTTCCGGTCACGGTACTCTTTCATTTTCTGCTTGTTCCGGTCACGCTCGTCGCAGAATTTACCGGCATAGTCGTACCAGTCATGGATGTAGTAAGTGCCCTCATCGTCCTGCTCCAGGAACCCGGCTTCCAGCAGGCCGTTCACGATCTTCTGGGCAGATTTCTTCGTTTCGCAATCCAGAGCGAGGCCGATCTGGTACTCAGTCATTCCGGTCAGTGCTCCGTCTTTTCGGGCGGCGTAAAGCCCCCAGGCAAACAGATCGTGAAGCAGACCTACCGCTTCCCTGCGTTTGATCTTCAGCGTCTCCGCCAGGCGCAGTGTCTTCGGATGCCGCCCCAATGTGTCATGTGCCTCAAACCAAGGCATTACGCCGCCCCCTTCCTTCAAAACGGCAGTTCCCCGTCGTCCTCCATCTCTGACAACTCCGGCTCCCTTGCGTAGGGATTCTCCGTTCCGGTTTCCTCCCGTTTGGAATCGCAGAAATAAATATCCTCCGCCACCACCTCGGTGACATACCGGCGTACCCCGTTCCTGTCCGTGTACTCCCGGTTTTGCAGGTGGCCGTCCAGGAGGATCATACGGCCCTTCTGGAAGTACTTTGATACCAGTTCCCCGGTTCCTCTCCAGGCAACACAGGAGAAAAAGTCCGCCTCACGCTTCCCGGTTCCGGCGTCCTTGTAGTTGCGTTCAACAGCGATCCGGAAGGACGCGACAGAGGTTCCGTTCTGCGTATGGCGCAGCTCAGGGTCCGCCGTCAGGCGGCCTTGCAGTGTTACTTGATTGAGCATACTTCCTCCTTCTTCAGTTCCCTGGGGCAGGCGGTAACCGGGATCCCGCCGGCAACCGAAGTCACCTGCCGCAAAAACTGTTCTTCGTGAGATGTACTGTCCGACAGATGCAGAAGATAGATTTGTCTGCACCCGCTCAGGTCCAGTGTGCTGAGCCAGCCGCACAGGGTTCCGATCTCCATATGACTGTTCCTGATCCGGCGGACCACTTTGTCCGGAAGGCGGGTACACATGGACAGAATGTCATCCGAGTAATTTGCCTCTACCGCCAGCAGGGTCACTCCCGGAAATCGATAGCGCAGGTTGGCCGTGTCCGTGGCGAAAACCAGCTTGTCCCCGTCCTCCGCGCTGCGGATCAGGAAGCCCACCGGCCGCCGGGCGTCGTGGAGGGTGCGGAACGGCAGCACCTCCAAGGTCCCAAACCGCTCCGCCTTTCCCACGTTTGCGCCCATCGGCAGGTCAAAGACCTCCATCGCCTCACATTCCAGCGCCTCCGCCGTGCCGTCGCTGGACCAGACGGGGATCCCGGCGGCCAGGATGTTCTCATAACACCCGGCGTGGTCCTTGTGCTCATGGCTGACCAGGCAGGCCGTCATATCCGTGATCTTGCGGCCCACCAGCCGGAACAGGGACTGCAATTTCCGATAGGAGACGCCGCACTCCACCAGCAGTGACGTTCGGCTGTCCTCCACTATGTAGGCGTTCCCGTGGCTGCTGGACGCCAATGCTGTAAATGTCAAAACGGCACTCCCTCCTCTTTCTCCCGCGGTTGCTCTGCCTTGGGCTGCTCCTCCGGGAAATCCACCTCATCGGTGGGAGCGTGGCTGTCCTGGAACTCCGTGGAGTTCATCAGCTTTTCCTTCACCCAATCGGGCAGGGTTTCAAAGAGCGCATCGTCCCACTCATCCACTTTGAAAATAATCGGATCAGCCTCGGGCTTTGACGCCTTCACTCCCTTCGGCAAGGACATAATGGTGTCAATGTTGGCGTATTCGCCCGTGTCATTCAGGACCACCTGAATCATAGCGTTTTTTCTGAGCAGTGTATCTGTGTCGAATGCCTTAAACTCCTCATCTGTGAAGGTCTTGCCCAGCCAAGAGGAAATGAACTTCCGAAGCTCAGACGCCTTCGACGTTGATACATTGAATGTTCTGCTCAACTGACGTGCTTTGTCTTCCCCGTCAATCTCGATCCGTTCCTCCGGAATCTCAAAGACAAACTGTATTTTCTGTGCATACCGGGTCTTTCCCTTGAAGGATAGCTGCTGTTCTCCCAGCTCGTAGATCGCCACGCAGATCGCCATATAGGTTCCCGGATTCACCGGCGGAACGCTCGGTTTTGCTTTCTGTCCAATAATCATGCCAGTCTCAGCTCCTTATCCGGCTCGGATACCGACAGGCAGATCACCTGGGTATCCGCGTCCATGATCTCTGTTACGCTCTCCGCGTTGTCAATAAACAGCGGCACCTTGACGCCGTAGTAATCAGACAGGGTCCTGACGATATCGACGCCGGCGTTGATCTTCGCTCCGTTGTTCAGACTGGCGTAGGGCACTCCGTTCACCGTGGCCTCGCAGCACTCCGCCAGTCCGCCGTTCACCTGCTCCCGGAACAGCTTAAAGCGTACCGTACGGAAATACCCGCTCACCGTGTCGTCGATCAGCCGCACCTTGTACCGGATAAACTCCTCACACAGGAAGATCAGGTTGTCCAGATCCTCCAGGGCGGCGCTGGCCTTGTCCCGTTCCTCCTGCAGCTCCGCCTTCCGGCGCCGGGCGTTCTGAACCGTTCGCTCGTCCGCCAGGCGGCTCTCCAGACGGCGGATTTCCGCCCGTACCAGGTCCGCCTTCTGCCGGGTATCCTCCTTCTGATCCGCCCTCTGCAGCGCTACGATGCTGTCCGCGCAGGCACGATACTGCCTGTCCAGTTCAGCTTTTTGCTCCGGATAGCCCGGCAGGTCAGGAACCGGCTCGGCGGCCGCGGCCTCGCCTTCCTCCAGCGCCGTTCGGGCCTGTTCCAGCGCGGCACGACGCTTTTCTGCTTCGGCGGTCATGTTCTCCACCCGTTTCCGTTCCTCTTCGATCTGCGACTTCCGTTTGTCGGCCCGGTCCTGAATCTCATCCAGCTCCTTTGCCTTCCGCGCCTCAAAGGACTCCACCGCTTTCCGGAGCTGTTCTTCCGGGAGCATCTGTCCGCTGGTGGGGCAGTGGCCATCTGAGTCGTCGGACTGTCTCTTGCGGCACGCACGGCACTCGGAGCGCAGCCGTTCGAGCTCGCTCTGCATGCTGTCCA
>JAFUBF010000021.1 GCA_017460325.1 Clostridia bacterium
GGTTGTGATTTTGTTTTTTGGCTGCGGAATGTTTCCTCTGATTTGTGCTGTTAGTAAGGTTAGGCACGGAGGTTTATTTTCTTTACGGTGGTTAAATCCTCGCGTGTATCTATATCTTCATTCTTGTTCAGGTGTTATTCTGTTTTTTGGCTGCGGAATGTTTCCTCTGATTTGTGTTGTTAGTAAGGTTAGGCACTGAGGTTTATTTTTTTTACGGTGGTTAAAACCACCGCCTTTAGGCGGTTAAATCCTCGCGTGTATCTATATCTTCATTCTTTTTCTTTCCGGCGGTGGCTGCTCTGGCCATCACCTTTTTTTTATTTTCGCCGGATCCGTTCCGGCTTATTTTTTTGTCCTTTAAGCTTTAGCACGCTAACGTGTGAAAGAATATCCCTATCGGTGTGTTTTTTGTTCTATTGGGGCATTTTCATACCCTATCGGTAATATTTCCAGTGGGAGTCGGTCCGTTCCGGCTCCTTTTTTTTATGCCCTTTCTGGCCTGACTGACTATGACTTTCAACGCCGATCTTTCCACTGTCGCGATCTTTTTCTCATTATGTTAGCAACATCTAACTATTTATATTCCAGCTCTTCAAGCATTGCGATGTAATCGGTATCTGGCGGAGGAGTTTCGTCCAAAATCTTCTCCAGCCAGGGGATATCAGGCAGTTCTTTTTCGTCGTCCATAATTTCCCTCCTCTCGAGCAACGCCTCGCATTTTACCATAAAACCCGGTTTTCTTCCACTCCGGGAAAACAGAGAAGGCGTGGAAGAGCAGTGGGAAACGACGGAATGACGGCAGGAAAGAACAAAAAGAGTGGAGCGTGGAAAAAAAAGAAAACCGGAGCAGAAAACGCCCCGGAAAGTAAATCACCAGATATTGATGGACCCTGTGGAGCCATCCTTCAGAACATATCGGGATTAAAGATGCAGTTATCACAGGGCATTTTTACCGAGGATATCCCGAATCCCCATAAGCTTCAGATGAATATCCCGATAGACATTTCTGTTCCGGAAATACAGCTCATTCTGGAGAAAAACCTCAGCACACTGACAGATCTTGTAGTGCCGATCGACCACATCGTGGATATCAATAGACTGTGCGAGGGCGCTTTCTCCGGACTGGGAAAAATCCTCGAGGGATTTTTCAGAAGTGGAGAGGGTATAGGGCGATGCAAAATTCTTTGTCGTTCCTCCTTCTTTCTTCAGGTTCTGACGATGGACACGGTTTCGGTGCAGGGGGTTGTCGGTGAGCCGTTGAATCTGTGCGTTTCGCTCCGGAAAAGCAGGGTACTTTTTTCAGAAGGCAGGGGGAATCCTGAATTTCCCCGTACCTGCCACTTCGGAAACCGGATCAGGACTGTCCGTGTTCATTCCTGAATCCGGGAATGGTACAGCTTATCCTCTATAACCAGAAGGACGCTCTCGAGAACCGATATCTTCCCGGAGTCTCTCCTCGGGAGTCGTGGTCGGTATTTCGAACACTTCAGGGTTCGTTCCTTCATAATACGTTGGCATTACGATGTTGTGGACCGGATCGTAGTCGATATAAAGCTGACGATCCAGTTTCATGAGCTTTGCAAGGTATCGGATTGCGCTGACGGTATTTCGGATTGTTCCCTCCTGTTCCTTCCGAATATGTCCTGCTCTGGCGAGCTTAAAACGATGTGCATTCACCAGCCGAATGGCTTCGGTTTCCCCCGGCGGTCCGATATAGAAGCTGTGGCAGTTTTTCCGTGAACGGCTGGAAGAATCAACATAGACTGCATGAATCGGGTCATGCCTGCACTGGACATACGGCAGATATACACGCTGTCCGTGACATAGGTCATTACCTGAGGGGAGGCATAGGTCGATTTGTTAGCCCGAATCCCGTCGGGATGGACCGTCACTGCGGTGAAAGTCTCGGAAAAGGCAGCAAGGCAAGCCCAGGAAGGGACAATCAGATGAGGATTCGGCTCATAGAGGGCAACAGGGGTTGTGTCAGAAGCCGTTCCGTGTCGGGGATGCCATTTCCTGGGTAATGTGTTGAAAGACGGGACGATAACCCCTCTCCACTTTTCCTGAAGGAATTCATAGGTCACAAGCCGTTCATCCCGGATAAGCTGATTGACTATCTTCTTTGCGCGGTATGCTTTCCGGGGATTCCGGTTACCGATGTAACCGGGAAGATGCCGAAGCCATTTGGCGTGCAGGTTCCGTACAAACAGGTTGAGTGGCCTCAGCCAGTCATCATTCGGAACGGCATCGTCAATACTGCAGCCAGGCATTTTCAGAAAATGCTGCTCAAAGTGATGCCAGGGGGCATTCGTTTCACGCTTCTTTCGGTACTCTTCATACAGACTGCAGGCCGGATCAAAAAAGATATGATGTCCCATCCCGCAGAAGGGAGAATCAACCGTTATCCCTGCTGCGTTGCAGATCACCTGGATGAGATCGGGAAGATGCGGCTCATGGAGCACGATACAGGAAGAAACCAGCGCACCGGTATGAGCATCAAAGAGAAGAATGACCGAAGGCATTCCCTTCCATGTTCTCTTTTTGTCGTAATCATCTACGATCCATACCGGCAGGGAAAAACTGGAGACAAACCATACCTGTCCGTACCGGGAAGTACAGGAGCGAACAGGTTCGCCGTTCCTGTACAGGCAGAGCTCGCTGCCGTTCTGGAACAGATACGGACTTTCCTTTCTCATTGTCAGGTTTTCGTATTCA
>JAFUBF010000266.1 GCA_017460325.1 Clostridia bacterium
ATCCTGCACTTTATTTGAACCAAAAGCCGCAGTTTATTTGAGCCAGCATCTGGAGCAACAACCATGCCATTCTTGTTTCCGTTCAAGCTTCAGATGCGTGCTAAATAAAGCATTACGGCGACGGAAGAGGAGAACCTTAAAAGCAGGTACGTGAGCCAGTTCTCCCTGATGTGTTGGTTCAAATAATCTGCGTGAAAAACGCCATATTGGCTCAAATAAAGTTCGGGATTACAGTTTCTCCCCGTTTCCGCCCAGTTCACAGGCGGATCTGACCCTTTCAGTCTCTGCCTGAAGCCGATTTTTCCTGTCCGGAAATGTTTCCTATCTGAGCGAAACAGCCACAATTCCAGTCTGATTTCAGGATGAAATCTAACTTTATTTCATTCTGAAACCAGTTGAAACATTTGAAACGTTTTCCGCCCGTTTTCCCCTGGCCGGAACAGATCTGTGCCAGTCCCTGCCTCAAACTGATTTTTTGGTCGGATGAGTATCCCCTCTGAAAGAAACGAACCCGCACCCGACCTGTGAACACCGTTTTTTCGGTGAAACCTGGATTGATTTCAATATGAAACTCGTTATGTTTTCACATTGAAATCATCCGAAACATTTGAAACCCTCTCCTCGATCCTGACCCCCGGAAACGGATCCTGTCGGAAACGGTAATTTCTGACGGACTCGGCCGATTCCGGCACCTCCGTGCGGATTCCGACAGAGAAAGTCTGTTCCTACCTTTTTATATGGCCCCGGAGATCCCGTCCGGCAGGTCGAAAATGCTCCCTCCTCCGCCACCGCGACCGGACCGCAGAACGTCCATTGCCTGCATTCCCGGCCCTTCCGTGAACGGATTGGCCCTTTTCCTTTTTCTTTCTCTGCGGTTTCTGATAAAATATTCCAGGGATCTCAAGTTTGGCACGATTTTTGCATAATACCGGGTAAGTACACTTTCAATGTGGAGGAGGTATCGTATGTCGTTCAAAAAATGCAAAGATCTGATTCTGGGCGTCATCATGCTGCTGTTCAGCGGCTTCTATCTGTTTAATGCTCAGCAGATCAAGACCCGTCCCAAGCTTACCCCCAGTTACGCCAGTGCGAAAATCATGCCAACGCTCCTGGGGATTCTGCTGGCCATCCTTTCCGCTTTCTGCATCATCCAGGGAATCCGGAAACTGGTATCAAAGGAAACCGATTCAGAGCCGACAAAGAAACTGGACAAAGGCGACGTGATGGCCGTGGTTTACACCTTTGCCGTCATCATCGGTTATATTCTGATCATGCCGACCCTGGGTTTCATCCTCTCAACCATGATTTATCTGTTCCTTCAGATGATCATCCTGGCGCCGCCGGAAAAGCGAAATTACGTGCTGTTCGCCATCGTCACCGTGGTGTTCACCGTTCTTGTATTTGTGGCTTTCCGTGTCGGTCTGCAGCAGCTGCTGCCCCGCGGCATCATTGAGAGCCTGAT
Organism: Clostridia bacterium; assembly: GCA_017460325.1. Lineage (GTDB taxonomy): Bacteria > Bacillota > Clostridia > Christensenellales > Aristaeellaceae > Ventricola. Next base: position 1,463 of record JAFUBF010000266.1, read on the forward strand.
CGGCTTCTGATTAACAGAATGGGAGAAAGGAGATAAGGATCATGAATACTTTTCAGCTCATTGGCGGCGGTTTCGCCACTGTACTGACCCCCACCGGTATTTTTCTGATGCTGATCGGTGTGGCGGTCGGCATCGTATTCGGTGCATTGCCCGGGCTCTCCGCCACCATGGCCATCGCACTGTTCCTGCCCGTTACCTACGCCATGACCTCTTCAAACGCCATGACGCTGCTGATGGCACTGTTCATCGGCGCCATTTCGGGAGGTCTGATTTCCGCCATCCTGCTGCATATCCCCGGCACCCCCTCCAGTGTGGCCACCTGCTTTGACGGGCATCCGCTGGTCAAAAAAGGACAGGCCGCCAAGGCCCTCGGCGTCGGCGTTGTGTTCAGCTTCCTCGGCACCATCTTCTCCACCGTCCTTCTGATGTTCATCGCGCCCCAGATTGCACGGGCCGCCATCAACTTCGGAAACTTCGAATTCTTCTCCATCGCCATTTTCTCTCTGACCATGATCGCCACCCTTTCAAGCGGCAACATGGTGAAGGGAATCATGGCCGGTGTCATCGGCTTCATGTTCTCCACCGTCGGTACCGACGCCATTGAAGGAACTGCCCGCTTCACCTTCGGTCAGACCGCGCTCAAGGGTGGATTTGACATGCTGGCCGTCATGGTCGGTCTGTTCGCCGTCGGCGAGATCATCAGCGCTGCCGAGACCAGCCGCCACAATGACGAGGAAGTCACTCAGCCCAGCATGAAGGGCATCCGGGGCTTCGGCTTCACCATGCAGGAATTCCGCAGCCAGATCTTCAATGCCATCCGCTCCGCCCTGATCGGTATGGGCATCGGCATTCTGCCCGGCATCGGCGGCGGCACCAGCAACATGATGGCCTATACCGTGGCCAAGAACTCCGACAAGCACGCGAAGGAACTCGGACCTCTGGGCACCGGCCGTATCGACGGCGTCGTTGCCTCTGAGACCGCCAACAACGCCACCATCGGCGGTGCCATGGTCCCGCTGCTCACCCTGGGTATCCCGGGTGACACTACCACCGCCATGCTGCTGGGCGCTCTCACCCTTCACGGCCTGACCCCGGGACCCCTGCTCTTTCAGAACCAGGCGGATATCGTGTACGGCATCTTCGCCGCCATGCTGATCGCCTCTGTCATCATGCTGTTCATGGAATTCTTCGGTCTGCGTATATTCGTCAAACTCCTCAGTATTCCCAAGTACATTCTGCTGCCCTGTGTTTTCGTGCTGTGCACCATCGGCGCCTATGCCCTTAAGAACAACATGAGCCAGGTCATTGCCTGTCTGGTGTTCGGCGCACTGGGCTTTGCCTTCAAGAAGATGGAGATCCCCTCGACGCCCTTCATTCTGGGCTTCATCCTGGGCCCCCTGGCAGAGGTCAACTACCGCCGCGGCATGATCCGCACCAAAGGCAGTTTTGTTCCCTTCCTGACCAGCCCCATCAGCGCCATCTTCCTGGCCATTGCAGTGGGTGTCCTGCTTCTTTACATTCTCAAGCCCCTGCTCCAGAAAAAGAAAGCGCAGTAAACATCTATCCGACAGGAGGTGATCCCGATGGCGGAAAACCGGATTGAGGTCCAGCAGTCACAAAAGCTGTCCCAGGGCCTGCAGACAGCCATTCACCTCCTGTCCATGGATCTGGATTCCCTGAGCGAATACATGCTCAAAGCCGTTCAGGAAAATCCTGCCCTTGAGTATGTGCCGCCCCGGAAGTCAGCTCAGGACTACGCCATGCAGGTCAGAACCCGGTACAGCGGAAGCCGGGGCACCGGAGAGGGGCCGGACCGGGAACTGGCCGATCATTCCGATACCGATATCGAGGATCTCGAGCAGCAGCTCCGACTGAGCCGGCTGGACCCAAAGACGGTCCGCCTCGCCCGGCACATTTTGCACCTCCTGTCCTCCCGCGGGTTCTTTACTGAGGATCTGGATGCCTTTGCCGCGGAGAACGGCGTCACTCTGGGGGAAGCACGCCAGGCACTGGAGGCGGTGCAGTCTCTGGAGCCGGCCGGTATCGGGGCACGCTCCGTGGAGGAATGTCTTGAACTGCAGCTCCGTGCCCGTCAGGGAGTCGATCCCCTCTGCTATGACCTGATCCGCCTCCACCTGCTGGACATCGGAAAAGGGGATCTCCGGCGGATTGCCAGAGAGACCGGCGCCGCCATGGCCAGGGTCCGACAGTGCGTCGACTGTATTCGCGGGCTGAGCCCCGCCCCCTGTTCCCTTCACTCGGAGGCCGTCCAGTACATCATGCCTGAATTTTCCGTGGAGGAAAATGAAGCGGGCGGGCTGGCCATTGTGTTCCACAATGACTACTATCCCTCGTTCCGGCCGGACCCCACGTTTCAGCGTCTGGCGGAAACCCTTGCGGGAACGGAAGCGGCCTATGCCCGGCAGATGCAGTCGGACGCCGCGCAGATGATCCGGGCCGCTGAGATGCGCCAGTCCACCATGGAAAAGATTGCCGGAATCATCGTCCGTGAGCAGCGTGCCTTCTTTCTCGGTCAGTACAGCCTCATGCCGCTGCGCATTGATGACTGTGCGCGGGAACTGGGGGTCCACGAGACCACCTTCTACCGGGCCCTTCAGAACAAATACCTGTACTGTGCCAGGGGCACCTTTCCCCTCTCCCACTTCTTCCAGAAGAGCCTCTCCGAGGGCGTCAGTACAGAACGGGTGAAAGAGATCATCCGGGAGATCTGTCAGCGCGATGACCGCCTTTCCGACCGTGCCATCACGGAAGAACTCGAAAAGCGGGGGATTTCCCTCTCCCGCCGCACCGTCGCCAAATACCGGTCCCAGCTTGACATCAGTTCGAGCTTTACCCGCAGCACTAACAGGAAGGAATGATCGTTCTTGAAAATTCGAAGTGACGGAACGGTATCGCGGCTGCTCCGGGATGTCCCGCTGCCCGCCATGTTCCACGCGTCTCAGAAATTCCCGGATACCCATATTGAACGGGAAGACATCGAAAAGACCATCTTTGATGAGATTGAGCGTTCCGGAATGGGCGCCCGCATCCGGCCCGGCATGCACATCGCCATCACGGCAGGCAGCCGGGGGATCCGGAATGTGGATGAAATTACCCGCTCGGTCGTCGCCTGCGTGAAAGCGCACGGCGCCGAACCGTTCATCGTTCCGGCCATGGGCAGCCACGGCGGGGCCACGGCAGAAGGTCAGCGGGAACTGCTGGCCGGATACGGCATCACAGAGGAAAAGATGGGCTGCCCCATCCGTTCCTCCATGGAAACAGTCCTGCTGGGGCTCAGTGAGCTGGGAAAACCCGTGTACATGGACAAAAACGCCTTTGAATCTGACGGCGTGATCCTCTCCTGCCGCCTGAAACCCCACAATGCCTTCCGCGGCCCGGTGGAAAGCGGTCCCTGCAAAATGATGACCGTGGGCCTGGGCAAACAGCGGGGCGCGGAACAGGTTCATTCGGATGGCATGGACATCATCGCCCGGAACATTCCCACCATGGCCAGGGTAACGCTCTCCACGGGCAAGATCCTGTTTGCCATCCCGTGCCTTGAAAATGCCTATGACCAGACCATGATGTTTGAGGCCATTCCGGCCGAGAAAATCCTCGAGCGGGAACCGGAACTGCTCAAGATTGCCTTTGCCAACATGCCTTCCATTCTGGTGGGCGCCGGCGATGTGCTGATCGTCGATCAGATCGGCAAGAACTTCAGCGGAACCGGCGTAGACCCCAACATCACCGGCACCTTTTCCACCCCCTATGCCACCGGCGGCGTTCAGGTGCAGCGGACCTGCTTCCTGGACCTGACACCGGAAAGCCACGGCAATTCCCTGGGCATCGGTCTGGCCAGCGCCATTACAAGGCGGATCTTTGATCAGATCGAGGCAGATGCCATGTACACCAACTGCATGACCAGTACGGTCATCAAGAGCGCCATGGTTCCCTGTGTCATGAGTACAGACAAAGAGGCCATTCAGTTCTGCGTTCGCACCTGCAACCGCATTGATAAGGACAACCCCCGGGTCATCCGGATCCGGAACAGTCTGCATGTCGGACAGGTCATGCTCTCCACTGCCTACTATGAGGATGTGCTGAGCGGAAAATACCACGGTCTCACCGCTCTGGATGCACCCGCGGAGCTGACCTTTGATCCGGACGGTACGATTACTACCCCCTGGTTATCATAAATTATCATAAAGGAGAGATCGACTATGAGCTTCACCCCCAAAGGAATCGTTGTCCCCATTGTAACCCCCGTTGATCAGAACGGAAAACTGAATGAGAAAGCCTACCGCGGCCTTATCGACTACCTGGCCGACAACGGCATTCACGGCGTCTTCCCCTTCGGCACCACCGGCGAATTTTACGCCTATGATCAGGGATTCTATGATCACCTGCTTGAGGTGACCAAGGACGCTGTGGCCGGCCGCATGCAGATCTATGCCGGCGCCAACCACATCACCACCAAGGGCTCCATCGCCATCGCCAAGGCGGTTGAGAAGATCGGCGGGATTGATGCCCTCAGCGTTCTGACCCCCATGTTCGTCAGCCAGACGCAGGAAGAGGTCTATGAGTACTACCGGGCCATTGCCTCGGAGACCAGCCTGCCCATCATCATCTACAACAACAAGCCCAAGACCAACGTCACCGTAGAACCGGCCACCGTGGCACGTCTGGCCGAGATCGACAACATCGTGGCCGCCAAGGACTCCACCGGCGACATGACCAACGCGGAGGAATACATCCGCCTGACCCGCGGCATGGAATTCAGCGTCATGATGGGCCGCGACACCCTCATTCTGGCCGGCCTGCATTACGGTGCCACCGGTGCCATTGCCAGCTGTGCCAATGTGGCCCCGCGCATCGCCGTGGATATCTACGAGAAGTTCTGTCAGAAGGACTACGAGGGAGCACTGGAGGCGCAGTTCAAACTCAGCGCACTGCGCGTTGCCACCAACATGGGTTCCTTCCCGGTCACCCTCAAGGAAGCGCTCAAGCTCATCGGCCACGACTGCGGCGACTGCGTCCCGCCGATTCTGCCGCTGCATGAGGACCAGAGGGAGAAACTCCGCGGTGTCCTGACGGGAATGGGCCTGCTGTGAGTGACATCGTCTCCCGGATGATCGACACCCAGCTGCTTCTGTTCCTGTACATGCTGTGCGGGTTCGTGATCAGCCGGCTGAACATCGTCCGGGAGGATAACCGGGCCGTCCTGGTGCGTCTGCTCATGGATGTGGCCATGCCCATGATGGTCCTCAACGCCTTCAATAAGCCCACCACCCGGGAGGAAATTCTCTCCTCTGTGTGGGTTATGGTCATCGCCCTCGCCGGCTGCGTCGTGACCGGTCTCATTGGCCGGGTTCTGTGGCGCACGCAGCCGGACAACAAACGGAAAGTCCTGATGTATGCCAGCATGTTCAGCAATGCCGGCAACGCGGGACTGCCCATCATCAGCCTGGTCTTCGGGCCGGTCGGGGTGTTTTACGCCAGTATGTACCTGATCCCGCCCCGCATTCTGCAGTGGACGGTAGGCCTCGGGTTCTTCGTAAAACCGGAAAAGGGCGGCTGGGTCAGAAACGTCCTGCTCAACCCCATGGTGGTGACCATTTACATCGGTGCCGTCCTGATGGCAACCGGCTGGCAGATTCCCGGTGTGTTCGGAAAGGCCATTGCCAATCTGGGCAGCATGACCGGTCCGCTGTCCATGATCCTGATCGGCGCCACCCTGGCGCACATGGATTTCCGGCAGCTTCTGGATGGGACCGTCCTGGGCATCACCAGTCTTCGTCTTCTTCTCTTTCCCCTGCTGTTTGCCGTGCTGCTGAAACTTGTGCATGCGGATGAAATGGTCATGAATGTCTGCGTGATTCTCCTGGCCATGCCCGTGGCAAGCAATACAGCCGCCATGGCAGAGCGGTATGGCGGCGATCACGTGTTCGCCTCGGCCTGTGTCAGCGTTTCCACGCTGCTCAGCGTGATCACCGTGCCTCTTATCACCTGGCTTATTCAACTCATTCAATAATTATTAGGAGGAATGTACTATGAAAATCGCATTTATCGGTCTTGGAATTATGGGCAAGCCCATGGCAAAGAACCTCATCAAGGCAGGCCACGAACTCCACGTCTATGACCGCAACGCCGCCACCCTGGAGGACATGAAGGCAGCCGGCGCCGTCATCTGCGGCTCCTCTTCCGAGACCGTGGAAGGGGTGGATCTGGTCCTCACCATGCTGCCCAACAGCCCGCACGTCAAGTCCGTCATGCTGGAGGATGACAAACTGGCTGAGAAGATGCCCAAGACCGCCGTATTCATCGACATGAGCTCCATCAACCCTGTGGCC
>JAFUBF010000267.1 GCA_017460325.1 Clostridia bacterium
CCTGATGCTGGCTGTTGCCCATGATCAGGAGGCAAAGAAACGCCAGCAGGATGAACTGATTGCGCAGGATGAGATGCTTGCCGAAGCGCAGCGTGCCTGGGAAAAAGTCTCCGGGCATTCAGCCGAAAAATAAAAACCAGACTGCCCTCCAAACGTGAGAGCAGTCTGGTTTTTGTCTGTGGGTTACTTGCCGGAAACTGCATCGGAAATTGTCCCGGCGAATTCATTGGTGACGTACAGAAAATCCTGAGCGTTGATCTGCGTCTTTTCCTCCCAGTCGGCCAGGTCAGGAATGCCTGACATCCGCTGATACGTGACAAGTTTCTGAAGGGGCACATACCGGATAATGACCGTTTCCTTTGTATCCGTGAAAGCCACCAGCGTGGCATCTTTGACCCGCCCCACATTCACATAACTCAGCCCGACAGCCGTTTCAAGGAGTTTCTGGAGGGCGTCCATCTCCGCCGGATTGGCCGTATCTCCATTGGTCAGATGAACAACGGCATCCATATAACCGAGAACGGAAAAGACGACTTTGTAATTCGGATCTTCCAGGGTTCCGGTGTCCGACCACGGCAGGATGGTCAGCATCCCTCCTTCATACGTTTCCGAGAAGAGCGTCACGGTCTCTGTCTCTGCCAGGCAGAGGGTTCCAAGTGAAATCATCAGCACCAGAAGAATCAAGAACTTACGCATATCTTTCCTTTCTGCGGTCAACTTTTCCTTCCTTCCGTCCGAACGGATACTATTCATACCCCAGAGTATGAAGATCTGAGGGCTTGTTGCGCCAGTCATCCCGCACCTTTACCCAAAGCTGCAGATTGACCTTTGTTCCGAGCAGCTTTTCAATATCCAGCCGGGCCTCCCGACCGATGGTTTTCAGCATGCTCCCCTGTTTGCCGATGATGATTCCCTTGTGACTGGCTCTCTCGCAGTACAGTGTCGCATGAATCTCCGTCAGCGAATCACTGATGGACTCGATGCGCATCATTTCCACGCCAATTCCGTGGGGAACCTCATCGCGCAGATGAAGAAGCGCCTTTTCCCGAATGATCTCGCCGCAGATCAGCCGCTCCGGCTGATCGGTCATCATGTCATCCGGGAAATATTTGGGTCCCTCCGGCAGCAGTCGGACCAGAGAATGACGGAGTTCCCCCATGCCCTGTCCGCCCTCGGCGCTGATGGGGATCACGGCATCATAACCAGCCTCCGCAAATTCGCTGAGACGCTCAAAGATCACATTTTCAGGTACGGTATCCGTCTTGTTCAGGACCAGAACTTTCGGAACCTTCGTTCCGGCCATCTGTTCAATAATCGCCCGGTCCTGCTTTCCGATCTCATTGATGGCCACAACCACCAGCAGTACGTCGATCCCTTCCATGGCATCATGGATGCTCTTTACCATGTATTCCCCCAGCTTTGTTCTGGGTTCATGCATCCCGGGCGTATCCAGGAAGACGATCTGCCAGTTGTCCCCGGTGGAAACACCCATAATCCGGTTTCGTGTGGTCTGCGGTTTGCTGGATACAATGGCAACCTTTTCACCGACCATGGCATTCATCAGCGTGGATTTGCCCACATTCGGCCGTCCGACGATTGCCGCAAAGCCGGAGTAAAATTTCCCCTCGTTCTCCATATCTGAAAAAAGATCCTTTCTATTTTCCAAGCGATGACGGACCGAACCCACAGGGCAGCAATTCGGGCAGGGATGTCCTGATAACCTGACCGTCCCAGGCAATCAGGATTTCAAGGTCCGGTGCAAATTCATAGAGAAACTGACGACACCCTCCACAGGGATACGGGGCAGAACCACTGCCTGTCATAGCCAGTTTCGAACAATGACGGGCCCCCTCGCTGACAGCCTTGGTC
>JAFUBF010000268.1 GCA_017460325.1 Clostridia bacterium
CATTGATGCTCACCACCTGCGCAAAGGCAAATCCCAGAATAGCCCCCAGAATACCGCCCAGGAGACCCAGGAAAAGTCCCTCGCCCAGGAATTCCGCCCGGATGGACCCGTCGGATGCCCCCAGGGCCTTGCGCAGTCCGATTTCCTTTCTCCGCTCGGATACCACAGCCATCATGGTGGTACTGACGCAGATCAGGGTGAGCAGCAGCACTACCAGTGTCACCAGGAATACCAGTGCCGTCAGCTTTTCAAGCACCGCCGCCTCCGAGCGGGCGACACGCTTGACCAGCCGGGCATTGATCCCGGTCCTCTCCGTGATCGTACCCGCGTACTTTTCCAGTTCATCCGCTCCGGCGGATACGGAAAGCTCCGCCACATCCAGCTGATCTGTTCCGGTCAGGAGTTCCATGTCATCCAGGGACATGAACACATATCCCTCTTCCTCGCCGCCGGTGGTCAGAATGCCCGTCACGGTAAAATTCAGGGTTTTCGGTTGCGCCGGCGTCTCGGCCAGGGTCGCCTGATTGAGGGCCGCAAGCACCGCCTCCGATGTCACGGTCGCACCGGTGAAGACATCCACATCGCCTGCGGCAACGGGCAGCGACTTCCCGATAAACTGATCCAGATATTCCTTGGCCTCCGGAATCTGTCCGCCGTATTCCGGCGTCTGGGTGGAGGCATCCACGGTAAGGGTGGCAATCCGGGCCTCACTGTCCAGTGTGGCAGTAACGTACACCATTCCACCGCTGAATCCCTCTGCCTTACCGGAAAGTGTCGCGTTGGCCACACGGCTTTCCTCCGGTGTCCGGCCATCCGAAGACACGGTCGGCTGATAGGTCAGTTCCATGGTGGATCCGGTCCGCACGCCGATGGTTTCCGCAATTCCCTTTCCGACCAGCACCTGGCGGGTTTCGCTGGGATAACTCCCCTCCACGCTGAAATAAGGGCTGGTTTTGACCACCTGGGTAAAATCGGTGGCGGCGGCCGTAAAGGACTGCTGACGGGTGGTCATGTCAAGCCGCACATAGCGGTACGGGGACGCCCCCACCAGGGCATCTCCCGGGATTTCCGAAAGCGCCGTGGACAGGCTTTCCCGGTTCAGCTGGGTTCCCTCCTTGGGCAGCAACAGCATGTTAGCGCCATAGGAACGGAACTGCGCTCCCATCTGGCGCGGCACATCCACATAAATGGTTACCAGTCCGGCCAGAATGGTGGCCCCGATGGCGATGGAGAGGAGCGCGATCAGCATTCTGGAGCGCCGCCTCAGCAGAGAGGATGTAATCATCCGCAGGAACATTTTTCGTTTCGTCATGGCTTGATTCCCTCCCCTCAATGACCGCCGTGCAGCACTTCAGCCGGACGCAGCCGCAGAATCTGACGGATGGCAGGCAGGCTGCCGGCAATGGTCACCAGCGCAATCAGGCAGGCCACAATCGGCGGCACCCTGGGGTTCATCTCAATGGAAGAGCCGAATACGCTGTGGCCGATCAGCTGCGCAAAGCCAAAGCCCAGCAGGCTGCCGGTGGCAAAGCCCACCAGCGCGGTAATCAGGATCTCCGTCATCACGACCCCGGTAATGGAATGGTCCCGGGCTCCGATGGCCTTGAGCAGTCCGATTTCCTGACTGCGCTCCATGACCGACGCCGTCACCAGATTGGAAATGCCCAGGGCGGATCCGATCAGGCTCAGGGCCGTAATCAGGATCATCAGCAGTTTGGTCTTATCCAGGATGTTTCCCTCACTCTCGGCCACCTTGCGCACCGCACTGGCCACTGAGCCGGTAATGACCTCCTGAATCTGATAGCAGATGGCACTCACATAGGCGGTGCAGTACCAGGTTTCATAGTCGCGGGCGGAAAGGGCCGCCGGATTCCGGGCTGCCCGCCGGGCCAGTTCGTTGTCCGGGGTGGTCAGGGCGGAACCCTCAATGGAGGCCACCTTGTTTTCCCGGTTGGTCAGGGCCTGCACCAGATCCAGTGTGCCGAAGATCATCTCATCCTCGTCCCCGCCGGCATCATAGATCCCGACCAGGGTGACATCCTTTTCCCCCTGGGAGGCCTTGATGTGCACGGTGTCCCCGACATGCCAGTTCATCCGGGCCGCCAGAATGGCACCGGCCATGATTTCGGAGGGCGCGTTTTCATCCTTCTCATCCAGCCAGCGGCCCTCTGTTACATCCCACCAGGAGCGCATACCCACCACGCCCGCATCCAGACTTTCGCCGGTGGGCAGATCCAGATGATGGTTAAACCACGTGCCGGTCATCCTGACCGTTGACCCGTCCGACAGGGACACCTGCGCATCCAGGAACGGCGTGAAATCCACAATGTTAAACGCCCAGAAGATGGTTTTGAGGCGACCGAGTTCATCCTCTTTCAGATAGGCGGCATTCAGCTCCGCGCCATCCCCCACATCATAGATGTCCGACAGCAGAGAGGAATCCTTCGGTTTTACCGTAATATTGGCTCCGTAGTTTTTCAGTTCCTTGTTGACCTTCTCCTCGACCCCCAGGACAACGTTCAGCATGCCCGTGGCAAGGGAGGCGCCCAGCGCGATGGTCAGGGCAATCAGCAGCATTTTCCCCTTCTGATGAAAGAGCACGCCGCGAATCATACGAAATAACATGGGTGCCCTCCTTACTTGAATTCTTTTTCTCCGGCAATGATGTCGTTCAGGCTGAACACCAGGTTTCCGTCCTTCAGCTCATAGGAAAGCGGAATCGGATTGCATCCGCCCTTGAAACCGATGGTGTTGATGTTCATGACGACGTCGCAGCGCTTGCAGATAATCTGTCCGTTGCGCTCAAAGTATCCGGCATTTCCGCAGACCTCGCAGGCATCAAGGCCCACACCGAAAACGGCCGAGTTGGGCTTCTTTACCACGATCCACCGGACATTGATGTTCTTATCGGTCCTGTACTCAAACCGGTGCAGATGTCCATCACTGACATTTTCCATAGGCACCAGGATAACGCCTGCTGCCTCATCCACGGTAAACGCCTTCGGAGCGGAGAGTTCCACCTGTTTGGTGTCATTGGTTTTGACTACTGTCACAATCAGGAGGCAAAGCAGGAGGCAGAG
>JAFUBF010000269.1 GCA_017460325.1 Clostridia bacterium
GTCAAAGCTGCAAGTCAACTGACAAAATACCGTTGTAGACATAGTTTCATTGCCGACTTGTATCCTCCTCCCGAGCTTGTAAGCACCATAGAACTTACAAATCATACATCTGAGGAAGGAGCAGGATGGCAGGAGGACCACCTATCTTAAAATCGGGTGTCAAACAAGTGCGAAGTGATAATATCGGTGATTTCTCTCACCGCACAGCTCGAAAAAACATACCTGCAGGACGGAACGGGGAGTGCCTGCAGGTATGTAACAGATAAATATACGTCCGGGCCGCGTCATGTATTCATGACACAGTCGGGGTGACAGGAATTAAAATGAAATGAATTGGACCTGGGTCAGGGCATGTGGCAGAGAAAGCAATGCTGCCGGGTGATGGCCGTGAGGGCCAGGAAAGGAGTGATGGACGGAATGGAAGAGTTTCTGGCTGGACTGCACTTTACGACGGCGTCCGGATTTCAGTTTGTTCCTTCGCTGCCGCATCTTTTCCTGATTCTCATCTTTCTGATCTGTTCGGGCCTGATTATTTTCTGCGGCGTGATCCTGGGACGGGCCTGTCCGTGTCTGTACTTCGGTGTTTTCTGTGCCTTCCTTTCCATGCAGAACCTACTCCCGATCTTTACCGGACCGGCGATGTGGATTCCGCTTCTGGTTCTTCCCGGCTGTTTCAGTGCCATTGGCATGTATCTGTTTATTTCGTTTATTATGTGGCTGGTGGATGCGGAAAAGGGGGACATGAGCGATTCCGGGAAAAAGATTCTTTCCTATGTAACCGCCGTCTTCGGGACCATCGCGGTCGGCCTGTTCCTGTATATTTTTGTGACCCACAGTTTCTTTATCATATTTCTCGCCTGTGCCTCTCTCCTGGTGCTGGGGATTATGAACCAGAAGAAGATCATCATAAACGGTCATCGTTTCAAAACGTATAACGATCTTTATGATATCAATCTGGAGGATTACAAGATGCATGTGTCCTCGCAGGCGGCTACCGGTGGTCCGGGAAAAGCGGAGCGGAAGAAGACGGTACTGGAAGCGGAAGAAAGGAAGAAGCTGCGTCTGCCTGGACTGAGGAAACGGAAGTCCGGAAACGGAGGGGCCAATGCGTGATGTAGAACGTTTTGAATCCAAGTACAGGACGGATCATATGGAAACGCTGCTGGTCCGAAAACGTCTGGAGCGATACATTCAGCCGGATGAGTTTTCAGGCAAAAACGGCTATCTTGTCCGCTCGGTCTACTTCGACACCATTTACAATAAAGATTTCTATGACAGGGAGCAGAGCCTTACGTACCGCGGCCATATCCGGCTCAGGACGTATCCGGAAAATCCGGGAACGGTCTCCCTTGAATACAAGCAGAAAAACGGGGTGACCATTCGCAAGCGGATCCTTTCGGTCAGCCGGGAGGAGGCGGAGCGGCTGCTCAGTTCAGATTATTCCTTCCTGGCGCAGCACAAGGAGGCATTCGGCCGGCTGATGTACCGGATTCTGACCATGGAAACGTATCGGCCGGCGGTGATGATTGAATACCGGCGAATGGCCTATGCCCGGGTGGAAAACAGCACAAGAATCACCTTTGACACTTCGATTCGGGCCTGTGAATCCAACATGGATCTGTTCGGCATTGGGACCGGTATGGCGCCGGTGGGGCCCCAGGGCCAGGTGATCATGGAACTGAAATATACGGATTTCTTTATGAGCGATCTTAAGACGGCCATAGGAAGTCACCTGCTCCGGCAGGAAGCCGCCGGAAAATACCAGAGAAGCAGAATGATTTTTATGTCAGGGAGGAACATTCTATGAACGGGGCATCAACAGGCAATATTCGCGATATTCTGAACGACTTCTTTCTGAGCAGTATCAGCGGAGATACGCTGACCGTTACTGAAATCCTGCTGAACATGGGAGCGGCACTCCTGATCGGTCTTCTGATCTTTGTCGTCTACCGTGTTACGCATACGGGTGAGGTTTACAGTGCCCGTTTCAATGTGTCCCTGGTGATGCTCGTCCTGGTTTCGACCATGGTCATGACGGCCATCGGCAGCAATGTGGCGCTGTCACTGGGCCTTGTGGGCGCTCTGTCCATTGTCCGTTTCCGCACGGTCATCCGGGACAGCCGGGACACGATGTTTATCTTCTGGGGCGTGGCAGTAGGCGTCTGCTGCGGTGTCAAGGCCTATGTTCTGGCCCTGATCGGTTCCATGTTTGTGTTCCTGTACCTGATGGTCTGCGGCATGATCCGTGAAAACGAACGCTGCCTGATCATCGTCCGGGGAACACCGGCGGCCCTGGGGGATGCGGAAAAGATCATTGCCCAGCATTACAATCAGAAAGCCACCATGCGTGTCAGCAACATCAACTCGGCGGAAGGAACCGGAGAATCCATTTACGAGATTGCCTCCAATGTCCGGGAAAAATATGACAGGCAGTCCGGTACGGTGGAATCCCTTCTTTACGGCAACCGGGGGATTACCTCCATCAGCATCGTCCGTCAGGAAGATGAGGTTTCTGCCTGATTCCTGACGCAGTTTTCCGGCGTGTCAGATGACAAGTA